>CAMBID010000031.1 GCA_945867445.1 uncultured Clostridia bacterium
CCGTTTTTATGGAATTGCGCGGCCACCGCCGCGCGAATAAACCGCAAAGCGGTTTCTTCAGTAGACATTATTTTAATGGGAGAGTAGTATCAATGGATATCCTTCCTTGCGTATTTCAGATAGGCGGCAATGATCCCTCCCATGCCGATCACGGCTCCGATGGCCACCATGGTCCCATCCAGTCTGCCGTTGCTTACGATATCAGCACCGTCACAGTAGCCGAAAGGAGTGATGTATTTCAAAAACTCTGCCGCTTCCGCGATATTGGCGATCAGGTTCAGGAAGTACATCATGGCGGCAATCCCAAGTCCCACGCCTGCGCTTCCTTTTCGCAGAAAGGCAGAGATGCCGAAGCAGAGGCCCGCAAGTTCCGCTTGCAGAAGGAAGTATGCCAGGTGCAGCAGATTCAGCTCCTTCCACGGGATCTCTTCGCCGACTGCAGCCATAGAGCCAAGCGAAAGGGCATAGAGGATCAGATTCATTGCCGCGATTTGAAGGAGGACTGCCAGCAGTTTTTCTGTGATGATCCGCACGCGGCTGACAGGATGTGTCAGCAAAAATTCAGCGGTCCGGTCCTTTTCCTCCTTGCTGAGGATACCGACGGCGCAAAGAGCGGCATAAAATGCTCCGCCAAGTCCCAGGATGTTGCCGCATTCAATGGCATAGTAGCCCACCAGTGTGCCAAAGTTCAGCCGGTCCATCCCAAAGGCGGCGGTGAAGGAACCCATCGAAGCGAACATCTCGCTGACCTCGTCCATCTCCCCTTTCATTTCCGGAAAAAGGAATACACAGACCGCAAGCAGAAAGCCGATAGAACCGGTCCATATCAGAAAAGGCAGCTTCCCCTGCCGAAGTTCATGCTTCAGGATCGTCATGCTCTGTCACCCTCTTTTCCGTAATAGTGCAGGAAGATCTCTTCCAGATCCGGCTCAGAAACGCTCAGATCGGAGATCTCTCCTTCGGACAGCCTTTGGATCAGGCGGTTCATATCTCCGCTGTAAAGGAAGCTGACTCCGTTCTCAACCGCTTTCCTGTCCCTGATCCCGTCCAGGCCCTCCAAATCCACCCTGCCGCGGACAGAGATCCGTTTGGCATTGGTTTTGGCCAAAGCGTCGACACTGTCGCAGGCGATGATCTTTCCCTCCCGGATCACTGCCGCCCGGGTACAGTTGCGCTGAACCTCAGAGAGAACATGGCTGGAAAGAAACACGGTCACGCCCTTCCGGTTCCGTTCTCTGAGAATGTCGAAAAACTCACGCTGCATGAGGGGATCCAGCCCTCCGGTCGGCTCATCCAGGATCAGCAGTGCCGGATCGCTTTGGAGCGCGCACACGATCGCGGCCTTCTTTCGGTTGCCGAAGGAAAGTTCGTCCACTTTTCGGGATGTGTCGAGCTGCAGGCGGTCGGAGAGTGCTCTCGCTTCCTCCGCGCAGTCCTTTCTGCGCAGATCGGCGGAAAATTTCAGGATATCCCTGACCTTCATGCCGGGATAGAACAGGGCTTCCGAGGGGAGATAGCCGACCTCCTGCAAAATGGCCTCCTTCTCCTTCCCGATGTCTTTTCCGAAGATCTGCGCGCTGCCGGCAGTCGGTGAGATCAGTCCCAGCAGAGTGCGGATCGTTGTGGATTTCCCCGCGCCGTTCGGCCCGATAAAACCGAAGCACTCGCCCGCTTCCACGGACAGGTTCAGTTCGATGATCCCTCTGGAGCTCCCGTAGTATTTTGTGAGCCCCACCGTTTTGATCGCTTCCATCCCATTACTCCTTTCGCAGGTATACGCTTTTCCAGAATGCCATCAGTTTTCCAAAGTCTTTCTCCATTTGATCGATATTCACATCTCCCCGCTGCACCATCTCCCAGAGATATCCCTCTGCTGCCCAATACATTTCACGGTACATCATAGCGACATCCAGGCCGGGGAGGAATTGGGCGGGATCAAGGTTCAAGCGGGTCCGATCCGCTTTCAGATTAAAGTATTTGTGATAGCTTTCCTGGATCGCGGCACAGATCTCCGCATCCTTTTCATAGAATGCCTTGATCACGAAGCTGCCCATATCCGGATACAGGCGGATGATCTCCATCTTTGCCCGCATCCCCCGCTCCATGCTCTCAAAGAGGTCCGTCTGACCGTAGCACCCATACCGGGACAGGAACTCTATGGTCGTCTCGGCGCAGTTGTCCCAGAGAAACAGATACAGCTCCTTCTTGTTGCGAAAATAGTGAAACAGCAGGGATTTGCTGATTCCCGCCGCGCCCGCGATCTCGCTCATGGGACTGTTTTTATAGGAGTTTTGCGAAAAAACCCGGTACCCCGCGTTGAGAATGGCCTGCCGCTTTTCCGCAGGCAGAGAAAAGAACCTTTCGTTCATCCTGTCACCTCCGTTAACCGAATCGGTCAAGGATATCTTAGCTCCGTTGACCGATTTTGAGAAGACCCCGGACAGATTTTTTTCCTGCTTTGAAAAAACTGCCCGCGGGATCTCCCCTGCGGGCCGGGACCGGGCAGTTTCCAAATGGCGGAAGCCGCGGACAGGAAATGGGAGCTTTCCGCGGATTTATGCAAGGGAAAGGGCCCGCCGGCGCTCCGGCGGGCCCTTTCGTTCAGTCCCGGTGATGGATGGCGTTTGACGGGCACTGCTCCTCGGCGGCCAGGGCCAGGGCGGCCTCGGCGGGCTGGGAGACGGCCCGGGCTACGCCCTCTTCCGTCATGGCGAAGGTGTCCGGGTCCAGGGTCGTGCACAGGCCGCAGCCGATGCAGGCGTCGGTGACATAGAATTCCATGGGGTCCTCCTTTCCGGATGGTTTGAGGGTAGTATGCCCCGCGAAGGGAAAATTTGGCGGAGAAATCTGTATCCGGTTTGTCATTTACTTCTCCCGCGGGCTGTGGTATGCTAGTAACCATGGAAACCATGTTATGTAGACTGCCGTCTCTCCGACGGACTGTCCGGAATGAATCAGGAGGCTGAGCAATGAAACGAACCCTGCATCCCCTGCGGCGCCTGGGCGCCGCGCTGCTGGCGCTGACGGTGTCGGCGTCTCTGATGCTGCCTGCCGCGGCGTCCGAGGCCCTGGGCGAGGACCTGAGCGCCAAGAATACCGTGCTGCACCAGGGCACCGCCCTGTCCCGGAACGTGTTCTGGAGTACGAGCTACTCCGATCTTCGGGCGGAGAACCTCATCACCTATTCTCCCTCCAGCGCCGTGACCCCCATTGTCACCTTCGGCGAGAGCCTGACCCAGTGCCGCAGCGTCTCCGCCGCCGCCAAGGCCCTGGAGGAGCAGGGCTGCCGGGTGGTGGCCGGGCTCAACGGGGATTTCTTCAACACCAATAACGGCTTGCCCATCGGCCTTGTCATCACCGAGGGGGAGCTCCGTTCCTCCGACGGCGGGTACTTCGGCATCGGCTTCCGCGCAGACGGCAGCGCGATCCTTGGGAAGCCGGGGATCAAGGTGACGGCGGATCTCGGCTATCAGCTGAACGGGACGGAGGTCCTCCGGACCGTTACCGGTGTCAACAAGGCCCGGGTCTCCACCGGCGGCATCTATCTCTATACCTATGATTTCAACGCCAAGCACACCACCGGCACCACGGATCCCGGGGTGGACGTGGTCTGCTCCGTGCTGGAGGGGAGCCTCAGCGTGGGCTGCAGCGTGCAGCTGCTGGTGGAGCAGGTGCTGGACGGCGTTTCCGCCACCCCTGTCCCCCAGGGAAAGATCGTCCTCTCCGCCCACGGGGAGAGCAGCAGCTACTACGCCGACGCCCTCCGGGGCGAGAGCGCGGGGAATGTCATCACCGTCAGCGTCACGGCCAGCCAGGAGGGCTGGGAGGACGTGCAGTACGCCGTGGGGGCCCTCTACTCCCTGGTGGAGAATGGCCAGGCCGTGACGGGCCTCCCCACCGGCTCCTCCCCCCGGACGGCGGTGGGGCAGAAGGCCGACGGCAGCCTCATCTTCTACACCATTGACGGCCGGCAGGCCGGCTACTCCATCGGCGCCAGCCTCAGCCAGGTGGCGGCGCGGCTCATCGAGCTGGGCTGCGTCAGCGCCATCTGCCTGGACGGCGGCGGCTCCACTGCCCTGACGGTGACGGCGCCGGACTCCACCTCCGCCCAGCTCACCAACACCCCCTCGGAGGGCTATGAGCGGGCGGTGACCAATCAGATCTTCCTGGTGGCGGAGAGCCAGGGCAGCGGCATTCTGGACCACTTTTATGTGACGGCGGAGAGCGACCGCGTCCTGGCCGGCAGCAGCGTCGCCGTCACCGCCCGGGGCGTGGACAGCCGCTACATCCCCATGGAGGCGAACTACACCCTCGCCGCCTCCGCCGGGATCTTGACGGGCGGCATCCTCACCACCCCGGCTGCCGGCGGGGACATCACCGTCACCGCCTCCGGCCAGGGCCGCAGCGGCTCCACGGTGATCCACGCGGTAAAGACCGCGGATTCCGTGCAGGTCCTCTCCGGCGGCAAGGCCGTCACGGCCCTGACCCTGAATCCCGGCAAGAGCGCCGCCCTGACGGCGGTGGCCGTCGCCAACCATCTGAAGCTGAAGGCGGATAACGACGCCTTCACCTGGACCGTCACCGGCGACGCCGCCAGGTGGGAGAACGGCAGGGTGGTAGCCGTGGCCCCCGGCAGCGCAACGCTGACCGTCACCGGCGGCGGGAAGACCGTCACCGTGCCCATCACCGTCACCACCCTGGCCCTCAAGACCGTGGAGGGCTTTGAGACCGCGGGCAGCGGCTTCTATGCCGGCAGCGGCAGCGGCATGACCCTCAGCCGCAGCACGGCGGCGGACCTGGTCCGGATGGGCCGGGGCGCCGGCAAGGCGGACTATACCCTCACCGAGGAGCTGGGATACTCCGCCGAGTGGCGGCTGTGGACAGACATCCCGGTGGATGGGGTCTACAACCAGCTGAACCTCTGGGTCTGCGGCGACCAGTCCGGCAACACCCTCTCCCTCCTCTACGCCAACGGCAGCAAGGACTGCCTCAAAGCGAAGCTCTGCACCCTGGACTTCTCCGGCTGGAAGCAAATCAGCTTCCCCATCCCCTATGAGGGCGGCATCGACCTCCAGGGCTTCACTATCAGCGCCGGCGCCGCCGCGGTGGCGGACGACGGCCTGGGCGGCATGACGGTGACGTATCCCGACACCGCCTGGACCGGGACGGTCTATCTGGACCAGATCACGGCCTCCTTCGTGGGGATTGCGGACAATGAACCCCCGGTCATCACCCTGGGCGCCGTCACGGAGGACGGGAGGCTGACGGCCGCCATTAAGGATGCATCGGACGGCATCCTGCCCCGGTCCAGCGTCTCCGTCACCTGGGACGGAGCCGTGACGGACTTCACCTACAGCGCCGAGACCGGCACCCTCACCGCGTCCGTCATCTCCGACGGTGCGCCCCACCGGCTCACCGTCTACGCCAGGGACGGCTCCGGCAACATCGGCCGGGCCTCCTACGACTGCCCTGTGACCGAGGGGAGCCATCACTTCACCGATACCGAGGGCTACTGGGCGGCGGATTATGTGGACTACCTCTACACCGCCGGTATCACCACCGGCTATGCCGACGGCACCTTCCGCCCCGACCAGAACATCACCCGGGCCCAGTTCGCCGCCATGCTCTTCCGCTACCTGAAGCTGGACGGGAGCCAGTATGAGGGCGCCGCCCTGTCCTTCGCGGACGCCGCCAGGATCCCGGACTATGCCCGGACCGCGGTAAAGGCCCTCTGCACCATCGGCGTGGTGAACGGCGTCAACCGGGGTGGGACGCTCTACTTCGACCCCAACGCCACGCTGACCCGGGCCCAGGCCGCCGCCATGATCGGCCGCACCCAGGAGAAGGGCTTCGGCACGGCGGAGCTGCGCTTCACCGATGCAGCCTCCGTTCCGGCCTACGCCAGCTTCTATATCCAGACTATGGTCTATCAGGGGATCCTCAGCGGCTACTCCGACGGCAACTTCCATCCCGGCGCCAGCATCACCCGGGGCCAGATGGCGAAGATTTTGTATCACCTGCTGTAAGCGCGCGGCGCGTGGAGGAGGCCTCCGGGCATTTGCCCGGAGGCCTCTGTTTTTGCCCCGCCGCTCCGGCGGGGCCTGATACCGATTTCCAATGGAATCCTTTCCTTTGAAATTCCGTGTGCTCCGTACCGTCTCGTAAAAACCGGACGCGCTTCGCGCTGTCAAAAGCCTTGAAAGCTTTGGATCCGGTTTTCGTATCACGGCGGGGACCGGGAAGATCCGCCGCGTGGAGGGGGAATTCCCCCCTATTTTGATTTTCCCCGGGGGAAACGTTGATTTTCCCTTTACAAAGGGACGGGGGGTCTTATATAATAAGGGGTACTGCAAAGACAGAGCGCGCTCCGCGGCATCCCGGGGCGGCCTGAGGGGCGCTTCGCCGCCCCGCCCCGGTTTGCCGGGAGACCGAAGGAAACGGAGAAACGATACCATGGCCTTGATCGAATATGACGCCTATAAACAGAAGCTGAACGCCCTGGAGCCGGAGCTCACCAAGCTCTCCGCCGCGCTGGACATTGAGGGCGCCAGGCAGGAGGCCCACCGCCTGGAGGAGGAGACCGCCCAGGACGGCTTCTGGAACGACCTTGCCCGGTCCCAGAAGGTGCAGATGCGGCTCAAGCAGCTGCAGAACAAGATCCAGCGGCAGGAGAAGCTCATCGCCGCCTGGCAGGATCTTGTGGCCCTCTGCGAGATGGGCCAGGAGGCCGAGGACGAGGAGATCCTTGCCGAGATCAAGACGGAGTGCGCAGAGCTGGAGGCCAGGATCGAGGAGACCCGCCTGGAGACCCTGCTCACCGGGGAGTATGACGCCAACAGCGCCATTTTGACCTTCCACGCCGGCGCCGGCGGCACCGAGGCCCAGGACTGGGCGGAGATGCTCTTCCGCATGTACACCCGCTGGGCCGAGCGCCACGACTTCAAGTGCACCACCCTCAACTACGAGGAGGGCGACGAGGCGGGCATCAAGTCCGCCACCATCTCCATCGAGGGCGAGAACGCCTACGGCTTCCTCCGGAGCGAGAACGGCGTCCACCGGCTGGTCCGGGTTTCCCCCTTTGACGCCAACGCCCGCCGCCAGACCTCCTTTGCCGCGGTGGAGGTGATGCCGGAGCTCCCCGATGACATTGAGGTGGAGATCCGCCCAGAGGACATCGAGATGCAGGCCTGCCGCTCCTCCGGCGCCGGCGGCCAGCACATCAACAAGACCTCCTCCGCCGTCCGCCTGACCCAC
>CAMBID010000032.1 GCA_945867445.1 uncultured Clostridia bacterium
GCCCCCTGGCGGCGGAGGAGTTCCCCCAGTACGACGTGAACCTCCGCTCCGCCGTCTCCATCGCCCGGCGGCTGCAGGACCCGCTGGCGGAGCTGGTGAAGATCGACCCCAAGGCCATCGGCGTGGGCCAGTACCAGCACGACTGCCCGGAAAAGCGCCTGGACGAAGCCCTCTCCGCCGTGGTGGAGGACTGCGTCAACGCCGTGGGCGTGGACGTGAACACGGCGTCCCCCAGCCTTTTGCTGCGGGTCTCGGGGCTCAACGCCACAACGTCCAGGAACATCGTGGCCTGGCGGGAGGAAAACGGCCCCTTCACCTCCCGCTCGCAGCTCAAAAAGGTGCCCAAGCTGGGCCCCAAGGCCTTTGAGCAGTGCGCGGGCTTCCTCCGGGTGCCGGAGAGCAAAAATCCCCTGGACAACAGCGCCGTCCATCCGGAGAGCTACGACGCCGCGAAGCGGCTGCTGGCCCTGACGGGGCATTCCCTCTCCGACGTGGGCGGGGCGAAGATGGCGGACCTCCCCGGGGCCATCGCCGCCATCGGCGAGGAGAAGGCGGCGGCGGAGCTGGGCATCGGCGTGCCTACCCTGCGGGACGTGGCGGCGGAGCTCCGCAAGCCCGGCCGGGACGTCCGGGACGAGCTTCCAAAGCCCATCCTCCGGACAGACGTTCTGGAGCTGAAGGACCTGAAGCCCGGCATGATCCTCAGCGGCACCGTGCGCAACGTCATCGATTTCGGCGTCTTCGTGGACATCGGCGTCCACCAGGACGGCCTGGTCCACATCTCCCAGGTCAGCGACCGGCGGCTGCGGCACCCCTCCGAGGCCGTCCGGGTGGGGGACGTGGTGAAGGTCAAGGTGCTGGAGGTGGACGAGAAGCGCAGGCGCATCAGCCTCTCCCTGCGGCAGGCGAAGGAGTGACGGCGCTCCCGCCTATCCCCGGCAGGGGAGAAAAGGAGGTTTTCCATGATCCTATCCATCGACCAGGTGAACGATATCCTGGACGAGATTGCCGAGGGCTTCCCGGCGGTGCTCTTTGAGGAGCTCAACGGCGGGGTGAACCTGCTGGAGGAGGCCATGCCGGACCCGGAATTCCCGGAGGGGGAGATGTATTTCCTGGGGGAGTTCTGCGACGACTGCCTGGGGCGCTACATCAACCTCTACTACGGCTCCTTCGCCGCCCTGGCGGAGCAGGAGGACTGGACGGAGGAGGACTGGCGGCAGGAGCTGCGCCAGACCCTGGCCCACGAGCTCACCCACCACATGGAGTCCCGGGCCGGAACCCATGCCCTGGACGACAGGGACGCGGCGGAGCTGGCGGAGTTCCGCCGGGAATTCGGGGAGGAGTGAGAGGTTTCTTCCCTTTTCCGGGAAATCCTTCTATGTATGCTGATACTGCTCTCCCATTAAATTTTAATGGGAGAGCAGTATCATACAGTATGATAGAATGTCCAGGAAAACACCGCGGAATGGCCTGCGTTCACAGAGCCATTCCGCGGTGTTGCCCAAACTTTTTGGGGCGCTTCGGTTCCCGCCGGGGCGCTTTTGATCCGGTCTTCGTATAATTTCAGCCGATGGGTCGGGGGCGGAGGGCGCTGTCCCTTTACCTCCCCCTTACCGCCGCAATGCCGCTGGCAGCCAGGAAGAGGGCCAGGTTCGCCATCACCACCGTGGCCCCCACGGGGGTGGAGGCGGCGAAGGAGACGCCAAGGCCCGTCACGAAGCACAGCACGGAGCTGACGGCGGCAAACAGCACCACGCCCCGGAAAGACTTGAAGATCCGCATGGCGGTAAGGGCCGGGAAGATCACGAGAGACGAGATCAGCATGGCGCCCATCATCCGCATGCCGAGGACGATGGTCAGAGCCGTCAGAATGGCCAGCAGAGTGTTGTACCGCTCCACCCGGAGGCCCGTGGCCCGGGCGAAGCTCTCGTCAAAGGTGACGGCGAAGAGCTTGTGGTAAAAAAGGAGGAAAAGCGCCAGCACGGCGATGCTGAGCCCCACGCTGAGGGCCACGTCCTGACGCGTCATGGCCAGGACCGAGCCGAACATGTAGTTGTCCACGTCCGTGGTCATGCCGGTGGTGAGGGAGATCACCATGATGCCGATGGCCAGGGCCGAGGCGCTCATCACCGCCACGGCGGCGTCGTTATTCCAGTGGGGGCGGCCGGCCATCCGCAGCAGCAGGAACGCTGCCAGGATCACCACCGGAATGGAAAACCACAGCGGCGTGAAGCCCAGGGCCACCGCGATGGCCAGGGCCCCGAAGGACACGTGGGAGAGCCCGTCCCCGATCATGGAGTATCGCTTCAGGACGAGAGACACCCCCAAAAGGGCGCAGCAGAGGCTCACCAGCACCCCCGCGGCAAGGGCCCGCTGCATGAAGGGGAAGGAGAACATGGCAAGAAGCTTCATACCGTTCCCTCCTCCCGGAAGCGGCGGCCCTCCGGCGAGCGGAGGTAGTCCTCCGCCGTGCCGCAGAAAAAGCTCTTCCGCCCGATGTGCAGCACGGTCCTTGCGTGGCTCAGCGCCGGGCGCAGATCGTGGGTCACCATGACCACGGCCATGCCCTCCTTCTCATTAAGGTAGTCCAGGGTCTTGTAGAGGTCCTGGGCCGCCGCCGGGTCCAGCCCCGTGATGGGCTCGTCCAGAATGAGAAGCCGGGACGCCGCGCAGAGGGCCCTTGCCAGCAGCACCCGCTGCTGCTGGCCGCCGGAGAGCTCCCGGTAGCAGCGGTCCTTCAGCTCCAGGACCCCCAGCTTGCCGAGATTCATCAATGCCCGGGACTTCTGGGCCGGGGTGTAGAAAAAGTGAAAGCCCTTCTGGTTGAGGCAGCCGGAGAGGGCGACCTCATAGACCGTGGCGGGGAAGTCCTTCTGGGCCTGGGTCTGCTGGGGAAGGTATCCCACTGCCCCCTGGCGCAGCTCCTCGGACCGCCGGATGGTCCCGTGCATGGGGGGTAAAAGCCCCAAAAGCGCCTTCATCAGGGTGGATTTGCCCGAGCCGTTTTCCCCCACGACGCAGAGGGAATCCCCCTGGCGGATGGTGAGGTCCAGGCCCGTCAGCAGGGCGCGGCCCTCGTAGCCCAGGGAGACGTTCTCGCACTGAATCAGGACGTCGTCAGGGAGCTCAGTTTTCGCCATGGTGCCACCCCTTCTCCGTGCAGGCATCGCAGAGGCCGCTGAGGACCGTCTTGCGGGGGTCAATGGTAAAGTGGTGGGCCTGCTCCAGATGCTCATAGAGGGCGGCCAGCTGGCCGCAGTCCGCGTGGAGCACCCTGCCGCAGCTCTCGCAGCGGAGGAGGAAGCAGTCCCGCTTCCTTTCCCCGCCGTCGCAATAGCGGTAGCAGGCACCCTCCTCGGTGCTCACCTTATGGACCAGGCCCTGGCCCTCCAGCCGCTCAAGCTGGCGGTAGATGGTGGCAAGCCCCACCGGGGAGCCCTGGGAGCGCAGCTCCTCCGACAGCGCCGCGGCGCTGAGCACCGCCCCGCCCCGGCGGGCCAGGCAGTCCAGGATCGCCTGCTGCTGCTTGGTGTGGTATGGCATACTTTCCTCCCTCCGCCCGCGGGCGGATATGAAAACAAGAATCATTTTCAAATTATAGCGCCCGAAGGGAAAATGTCAAGAGGCAGGATGCGCCGCCCCTCCTCCCGCGGGAAACTCTTTACGTTTTTTTGAATTTCCGCGACCGGCGGTTGCAAATGGGGACGGAATCAGGTATCCTGAAAGAGCCGGGACAGCCCGGCGATGGAAGGAAGCAGCGAGTGCCCCTCCGGCGGGCGAAATACGATGGAAAGAGGTCAAGAACCCATGGATCGGAAAAAGGTATCCCTGGTCATTATGGCGGCGGGACTTGGTTCCCGCTACGGCGGCAGCAAGCAGGTGGACGGCATCGGCCCCGGCGGCGAGATCCTGATGGAGTACTCCATCCACGACGCTCTCCGGGCGGGCTTTGATCGGGTGGTCTTCATCATCAAGCCGGAGATGGAGGCCCTGCTCCGCGGCATGGTGGGCTATCTGGAAAACCGCCGCACCCTGGCGGGAGACCCCGTGGAGGTCCGGTACGTCTTCCAGGATTTCTCCTCCGTTCCCGCCTTCTACCGCATCCCCGAGGGGCGGACTAAGCCCTTCGGCACCGTCCACGCCCTGCTCTGCGCGGAGGAAGCCGTGGACGGCCCCTTCTGCGTCATCAACGCCGACGACTACTACGGCATCGACGCCTACCGGACCATCTATGAAGAGCTGGTGAAGCTCCCCAAGGACGGCAAGGCCACCATGGTGGGCTACCTCCTGAAGAACACCGCCAGCCTCTACGGCTCCGTCTCCCGGGGCTGCTGCACCGTGGAGGACGGCAAGCTCCGCTCCATCCGGGAGACGCTGAAGATTCAGCTCTACGGGGATGGCTCCCAGAAGGACCTCACCACGGACCGGCCCCTGAGCCCGGAGACCGTGGTCTCCATGAACTTCTGGGGCTTCTCCGAGACCATCTTCCCCCGGCTGCGGGCCTACTTTGAGAACTTCCTCCGCACGGAGGCCGGGGAAAATCTCAAGGCCGAGTGCCTCCTGCCCGTGATGGTGGGGGAGGAGCTGGAAAAGGGGACGCTGGAAGTCTCCGTCCTCCACTCCTCGGACCGCTGGTTCGGCATGACCTATCACGAGGACCGGGCCCGGGTCGCCGAGGAGCTGCGCAGGCTCCACGCCGCCGGAGCCTATCCCGCCACCCTGCGGGACTGATACTCTTTCTTGATAAAAATCTTTGATTTTTATCAAGAAGGCGCCGCTGTCAGCGTCGCCCTTTTGCGGCAGTCTGCCGCAAAAGCCGTCTCATAAGTTCTTGACGCGCCTGCGGCGCTATCAAAAGCTTTGAAAGCTTTTTATCAAGAACTAGTATGAGAAAGCGACAGATTTGCCGTCCCGGGTCCGGGGCGGCAAACTGCTGTGGGCGCTTTGCCGGAAAGGGAGGGGCCCCTCCGGCGGTCCCCCGCCAGGGCGGCGAAATTTTGTTACCGTTTTTTTACGATTTGTCGATGTTTTGTTGTCGCTTTCCGCTGCCGGCTGGGGTACAATAGCCAGCAGAGTTGACATAACAGGAATCAGCGGAAGGAAAGGGAAGACCGATGGCAGAGAGACCGGCGGAAACGCGAACGAGGAAAAAACAGCAGCAGCGTTACCGCCGCCTGACGTACCTGACGGTGCTGGCGCTGCTGCTGGCGGGCTGTGGCGTGTGGTTCGCCGCCCGGGCGGGCTGGAGCCCGCTGTTCCCACCGGACAGCGGCAGTTCCCCGGGGGACGTGTCCCTTCCGGAGGACGGCCCCGGGGGAAGCGGCAGTTCCTCCCAGGCGGGAGCCCCCGGCAGCAACTCCTCGGAGGATGACCGCTCCCTGACGGAGGACCCCGGCCAGCCCGTCTGGTTCGTGCCGGAGAGCGAGGCCGTGGACGCCTCCTGGTACGACGACGCCGTCTTCCTGGGGGACTCCCGGCTGGACGGCTTCCGGCTCTACGCCGGGCCCTCCGGGGCCACGTATTTCACCGAGGCCGGGGCCAAGGCCCTGAGCATCGCGGATAAGAACACCGAGCGCCTGCCGGACGGCAGCAAGGTCCCCATTCTGAAGGCGCTGGAGGGCAGGACCTTTTCCAAGGTCTATCTCAACCTCGGCATGAATAATCTGGGGGACTACGACATCCAGAAGGAGTTCGTGGACGCCTACGCCGCTGACATCGACCGCATCCGGGCCATCCAGCCGGACTGCGACATCTACCTTATGACCCTCTTCCCCGTGACGGCGGAGCAGGAGGCCAAGGGCAGCTACGTCAACAACCGGGCCATCGCGGACCTGAATAGCTGCATCCGCTATCTGGCGGCAGAGAAGGGCGTCTACCTTTTGGAGGTAGACAGCGTCCTCACCGACGCCGACGGGAATCTCCCGGAGGAGAGCAGCTTTGACGGCATTCATCTGACGCCGGAGGCCTGCAAGCTCTGGCGGCAGTACCTGGACACCCATACCGTGCAGAAATCAGCGGCAGAAAGCGAGCGATCCTGATGAGAAAATTCCTTGCGGCGGCCTTGGCCGCCCTGCTGACCCTGAGCCTTGGCGCCTGCGGCAATGGTGGCGATGCCGCCTCCGGCGCATCCTCCGCCGACCCGGACCTGGACGGCCTCTTCACCGAGCTCTCCGCCCTCTGCGGCGAGGCGGCGGTGGACATCGACCCCGCCACCGCCGCGGGCCTTTACGGCGTGGAGGAGAGTGAAGTTTTCGCCTGCCGGGCGGCGGGCGGCGTCAGCGCCGACGAGGCCACCATTTTCCAGTGCGCGGACGAGGCCCGGGCCGCAGAGGTGCTGGCCATCGCCGAGACCCGCCTTGCCGACCAGGCGGAGAGCTACGCCGACTACCTCCCCGAGGAGGCGGTGAAGCTCCAGAACGCCGCGGCCGTCCGGAGCGGGAGCGTCGTGGCGGTCTGCGTCTGCGCCGACGCGGAAAAGGCCGCGGAGCTGATCCGGAATTACCTGGGCTGAGTTTTTCCCGGGCCGCCGGCCCGTTCAACCCGGACCGCCCCGGCGGTCCCACGGAAAAGGAGGAAACAAACATGAAACGACTCTTTTCGATCCTGATCCTCTGCGCCCTGATGCTGGCCCTGACGGCCTGCGGCAGCGGCGGGACCTCCGGCGGCGCGTCCTCCGGGGCGGCGGGCAGCGGCGGGGACATCTCCTTTGACGCCGTTTACCAGGGCATCCTGGACGCCCAGGAGAATACCGACGAGCTCATCCTCTTCCCGGAGGAGGGCGCCGACGCCATCGAGAGTCTCTACCCCGGCCTCACCGCTCTGAACCCCGCCCGCATCCAGCTCTACCTCCCCCCGGTGACGGGCTACGCCTGTGAGATCCTCCTCGTGGAGGTAGCGGAGGACGACGTGGACGCCGCGAAGGCCATCCTGCAGGACCGCATCGACAGCGGGGCCAATGACACTGGCTACCCGGAGAACGCCGTCCTCTGGCAGAACAACGCCCAGATCCAGACCCAGGGGAACTGCCTCTGTATGATCGCCCTTCCGGACGGCTGCACCATCCCCGAAAACGTCTTTTCCCTGACCTGATACTCTTTCTTGATAAAAATCTTTGATTTTTATCAAGAAGGCGCCGCTGTC
>CAMBID010000033.1 GCA_945867445.1 uncultured Clostridia bacterium
CTGGCGGCCTACGAGAGGATTGAGGCGCTGGACGAGAGCCTGATCCCCGCCGACTCCCTGATCCGGGAGTTCATCGGCGGCGGCAGCTTCAGCTACTGAGGAGGGCGTCCCCATGGATGAGCGGATGGAAAAGCTGCTGCGGAGCGTGAAGGATACCGCATACTACGCCGCCGGAAAGGCAGCGGAGGCCGCGGCCGCCACGGGGCAGGCCGTATCCGCCGCCGGGGAGGCCCTGGCGGACTGCCGGGATCTCCTCCGGACGGAACGGGAGCTCCAGGGGCTTCGCCAGGAGGTGAAGCTGCAGCTCCAGGCGGTGGGCGCCATGCTCTATGCCACCCACTGCGGGAAGCCCAGCGACTCCGAGGTGCTCTTGGAAAAGCTCCGGGTCATTGACGGCCTGGAGGAGCAGATCCGGGCCCTCTCCACCCGGGCAGAGGAGCTGCGCCGGAGGGGGAAGTGACGGTTTCCTGCCGTGAAATTTTCTTGAGATTGAGGTAAGATCCATGTCTGAGCAAAGCAAGAAGCAGTCCTTCCTGGGGGGCGCGGCCATCCTGGCGGCCGCGGTGGCGGTGGTGAAGGTCATTGGCGCTCTCTACAAGCTGCCCCTCAACAACATCCTGGGAGACGTGGGCAAGACCTATTTCCAGACCGCCTACGAGATCTACAACGTACTGCTGACCATCTCCACGGCGGGACTGCCCCTGGCCATCTCCAAGCTCACCAGCCAGGCGCACGCCCGGGGGCGGGAGAATGAGAAGCGGAAGATCTTCCGCACTGCCATCTGGCTCTTCTTCGCCCTGGGGCTCGCGGGCTCCTGCCTGATGTTCTTCGGGGCCCAGGGTCTCGCGGACTTCCAGCGCAACTCCATGGCGGCGGCGCCTATCCGGGCCCTGGCCCCGGCGGTCTTCTGCGTGTGTTTGCTTGCCTGCAAGCGGGGCTACACCCAGGGCCAGGGGAACATGGGGCCCACGGCGGTCTCCCAGGTGCTGGAGGCCTTGTGCAAGCTGGGCGTGGGGCTGCCCCTGGCCTGGTATATCCTGAAAAAAAGCCAGGAGGCCGGGCGGGCCGCGGAGCTGGCCGCCGCCGGCAGCGACGGCATGGAGCATGTGGCCGCCGGCGCCATCTTGGGCGTGACGGTGGGCACCATCCTCTCTATGGTCTTCCTGATCCTCTACCTCCTGCGCCACCGGGACAGCGCCCCCTCGGACGATGTGCCCCGGAGCAGCGGGTATCTCCTGCGGCGGATCCTGGCCATCGGCGTGCCCATTACCCTGGGCAACTGCGCCATGAGCATCATCACCATGATCGACACCAAGATCATTCTGGGCCGCCTTCAGACCGGCCTGGGCCTCACGGAGGTAGCCGCCTCCGCCCTGAAGGGCCAGTACTCCTACGCCATGGATATGCTGAACATGGTGGCCTCCTTCGTCTATCCCGTGACCATGAGCCTCATTCCCTTCGCGGCGGCGGCCCTGGCCCGGGGGGATAAGCGGGGGGCCAGCCGGACGGTGAACTCCGCCTTCCGCATCCTGGCCCTGCTGGCTTTGCCTGCGGGCGTGGGGCTTTCCGTGCTATCCACCCCCATCATGGTGCTGGTTCTGCCCGCCCAGCAGGAGGGGGCGCTGGCTGCGGGCCCGCACCTGCGGATCCTGGGCATCGCCTGCATCTTTGTGTGCCTGATGATCCTCACCAACGCGATTTTGCAGACCTACGGCAAAGAGCACCTGCCCATTTTCACTGTCATTGTGGGCGGGGTCGTGAAGATCGTGATGAACTACCTTCTCGTGGGGAATCCCAACGTCGGCATCCGGGGCGCGCCCTGGTCCACCCTCTGCTGCTACGGCGTCATCGCGGGACTGAACCTCTTCTTCGTCTGGAAGTACTCCCCCCGGAAGCCCCACTACTTCCGGCTCTTCGCCCGGCCGGTCTTCGCGTCGGCCCTGATGGGCCTTGCCGCCTGGGCGGTCTGCTCCCTGGTCTCCAGGCTCCTCTCCGGCCACAGCGCTTACGGGGCCAACGCTGTCGCCGCCCTCTGCGGCATCCTGGCCGGCGTGGCAGTCTATGGGGTGCTGGTCATTGCCCTGGGGCTCCTGCGGGCAGACGATATGAAGAACATCCGGGGCGGGGAGAAGTTGATTAAGCTGCTGCACCTGCGGTAATGGAAGAAAAATCCCGGTCAACCCCCGCGGAAGACCGGCAAAAAAGCGCAAATGTCTTGCAATGAGGCCGAAAATATGGTAAATTTTCAGAAGGAACATTACAGTTACGAGGATATGCTGGAGATCATGCGTGTCCTCCGAGCCCCCGGGGGCTGCCCCTGGGACGCCGAGCAGACCCATGCTTCCATCCGCCGGAACTTTCTGGAGGAGACCTGCGAGGCCGTGGAGGCGATCGACAACGGCGACATGAGCGCCCTCTGCGAGGAGCTGGGGGACGTTTTGATGCAGGTCATCTTCCACGCCCAGATGGAAGCGGAGGCAGGCGGCTTCACCATGCAGGACGTCATCGATGGGCTCTGCCGGAAGCTGGTCTACCGCCACCCCCACGTCTTCTCCGACGTGAAGGTGAAAAACAGCGAGGAGGTCCTCACCAACTGGGAGGCCCTGAAGCGGAGGGAGAAGGCCCAGCGCTCCGCATCGGACGCCATCGACGCTGTGGCGAAGACCCTGCCCGCCCTCTGGCGGGCGGAGAAGATGGAGGACAAGGCCGCCAAGGCGGGCTTCGTCTGGCCGGAGGGGTCCGACGGCGCCCTCCGGAAGCTGGAGGAGGAGACGCGGGAACTCCGCGCCGCCGTGGAGGCGGGGAACGCGGAGGGCCGCCACGGCGTCCGGGAGGAAGTGGGCGACGTCCTCTTCATGGCCGCCCAGGTCGCCCAGAGCCACGGCGTGGACCCGGAGGCGGCGCTGCACGCCGCCTGCGACAAGTTCGCCCGGCGCTTCCGGGGCGTGGAGGAAGGGGCAGGCGGAACGCCGCTCTCGGAGCTCAGCCAGGAGGAATTGCTGGCGCTCTGGTCCGCCGCCAAGCAAAAGGAGTCTTAACAGCGGGAAGACCGCGTTAGGGATAGATTTTTCGGGTATGATATCGGAAAAGAGTATGCTACAAATCGTTTGAGGAGGAAATAACCAATGAACAAGGCTGAACTCATCCATGCCATCGCCGCTTCCACGGATCTGACCAAGAAGGACGCCGAAAAGGCCCTGGCCGCCACCCTGGACGCCATTACCACCGCTCTCGCCGAGGGCGACAAGGTCCAGATCGTGGGCTTCGGCTCCTTCGAGGTGAAAAAGCGCGCCGCCCATACCGGCCGCAATCCCCGCACCAAGGAGCCCATCGAGATCCCCGCTTCCGCCGTTCCCGTGTTCAAGGCCGGCAAGGCTCTGAAGGACGCCGTCTCCAAGTAATCTTCCCAAGGGAAACCAGCTGCCGGTGTGGGGACCACACCGGCAGTTTTTTGAAAGGAAGGAACCATGCGCCTGGATAAGTATCTGAAGGTCGCCCGGCTCATCAAGCGCCGAAGCGTGGCCAACGAGGCCTGCGACAACGGCCTTGTCAGCGTCAATGACCGGCCCGTCCGGGCCTCCTACGAGGTGAAGACGGGCGACCGCATCACCCTTCGCTTCGGCGTGCGCACCATGACGGTGGAGGTCCTGGCGGTGGAGGAATCTCCACGCAAGGACGCGGCCGCCGCCATGTACCGGCAGATCTGAGAAACGGCCCCAGGGCCGCGCAGGCCCCCGGCAGATCGTCGGGGTCCAAGAAATGTCTCCTGAATAAACCGCTTTGCGGTTTATTCAGGAGACATTATCGTAGTTGCGGAAACGCAGCTGCTGCACAAAAAGGGGGAGAGACGACTGTCTCTCCCCCTTCCGTATCCGGGGATAAAAAGGGAGCGGCATCCGCCGCTCCCTGAAAGCATTATTCCTCATCCCCGGTTTCGATGAGACCGTAGCCGCCGTTTTTCCGGCGGTAGACGATGCTGAGGGCCCCGTCCTCCGCGCCGCGGAAGACAAAGAAGTCGTGGTCCAGCAGGTTCATCTGCAGGATGGCCTCCTCGGCGCTCATGGGCTTGACGGAGAAGCGCTTGGTGCGCACAATGTCAAACTCCTTCTCCTCCGCCACGCTGAAATCGTCCGTCTCGGCGGGGGCGGGGAAGGCCTCGGAGCGCAGCCGCTTGGCAAGGCGGGTCTTGTTCTTCAGGATCTGCCGCTCGATGTAGCCGATGGCCGCATCCACGGCGGAGCGCATATCGCCGTCCGTCTCCTGGGTCTGGGCACGGAAGATGGTGTTCCCTCCGCGGATGGTGAGCTCCACCGTGCAAAGGTGGTTCTTCTCCACGGAGAACGTGACAAATGCGGCAGGTTCCTCCTGGAAGTAGCGATCCAGCTTGGAGACCTTCTTCTCGGTATACTCCTTGATGGAATCGTTCAGGGAGACTTTCTTGCAGGCAAATGTACACTTCATAGGTATCGCTCCTTTCGTTTGGCGGAGGGGAGGCCCGCGTCCGGCGGAGTGGGCTTGCCCCGCTTCCTTGGGAATATTGTACTATAGCGCCGGAAAAATAGCAAGAGATTTGTTGCCGATTTAACAATGGCGTAACAATATGTCGTTCCGCGGGGTACAGTGATACGCAAACCGGATCAAAAGCTTTGAAAGCTTTTGATCAAGAACTAGTATGAGGGGGCGACGCCCACACAAGGCGACGCAGGGCAAAAAGGGGCCGCCGGCGCCTTGGGGCACGGGCGGCTCAAGCGGGTGGGATATTGGAAAGCTTCCAGGAATAGGGTAGCACAGGCCCGTCCCCATTGCAATGGGAGCTTTTGTCGAAGGGAAACTAGTTTTGGGACGGAAGGCTCACTTCCCCTCCGGGAAATGCTCGGCCAGGACCTGGCGGGCGAAGGCGTCGCCCTGCGCGGCGGCCTTCTCGAACCAGAACCTGGCCTTCTCCGGGTCCCTGGGCGCGCCCTGGCCATTGAAGTAGAAGGTGCCGCAGTTGCACTGGGCGTCGGGATGCCCCTGCTCCGCCGCCTTTTCAAACCAGCGGAGAGCTCTCGCCGGATCCTTGGCGGTGCCCTGCCCCTCGCTGTACATCAATCCGCAGTTGAACTGGGCGGCGCAGCTGCCCTGCTCCGCCGCCTTCTCAAACCAGAGGAGCGCCTGGGACGGGTCGGCCTCCGTGCCGATGCCGCTGCAGCAGAACACGCCGCAGTTGCACTGGGCGTCGGGATGTCCCTGCTCCGCCGCCCGCTTCAGCCAGTAGAAGGCCGCGGCGGGGTCGGCCTCCGTCTCCTGGCCCTGGTAGAACATAGCGCCGCAGCGGTACTGGGCATCGGCGTCCCCGTTCTCAGCGGCGGAGAGGAGCTTGCGGAGGTTCTCCCCGCAGGTTTTCGGAGGCTGGGGCGGCTCATGGGAGGCCTTGGACTGCCAATAGGCCTGCTCGCTCTCATACCAGGCGGGGAAGGCCGGGTCCCCGGGGGAGAGCGCCGGCGTCAGTTCCGCCGGGAAGACCACGGAGTGGTCCTCTCCCCGGAGGGCCAGGCTCCCGGCCCGGAGGCCCAGGCTCAGGAGATCCATAACGGCCTGGGGCTTTGCCGTCCAGGCTTTCCCGTCATAGCGGCGGCAGAAGCTCTCGTCCACCGGGTGGGCGGCGGTCCCTTCGTGGACCAGGGCCAGCTGGCCCAGAAGGCAGCGGATGTCCCGGCGGGCATCCACCAGGGCCTGGGTATCCCACTGCCCCTGGGGACAGCAGCGCCCCAGCAGGGCGGAAACGGAATCCTCCGTCAGGGGACGGGGGGTAAAGGAATCGTTCATGGCAGGGCCTCCTTGGCAGCAAAAGCGCGGTGATCCCCGGATTCCGGGGCGGCGCCCCGGGGACAGCCGCGGCGATATCCGATGATATTCGAGTATACCCCAGACAGAGAGGAAATGCAATCCTCCCCACGGGGCCGGCCCGGGAGAGGGGGGAGACACGGCGGCAGGACGCGGAAAGGGCCGCCCCGGGTGGGCGGCCCTTGGGGTGCGGGAAGGGCTTTTTCTCAGCGGAAGAGCTTGGAGATGGAAATCTCCTGGTAGATGCGCTCGATGGCCTCGGCGAACATGGGGGCCACGGTGAGGTACTTGATCTTGGCGCTGGCGCCCTCGGGGATGGCGGGGATGGTGTCCAGAAGGGCAAGCTCCGAGATGACGCTGGCGTTGATGCGCTCGATGGCGGGGCCGGAGAGGACGCCGTGGCTGGCGCAGGCGTGGACGGACTTGGCGTGGCCCACTTCCATGACGGCCTTGGCGGCGTTGCAGAGGGAGCCGCCGGTATCCACCATATCGTCGAAGAGGATGCAGTCCTTGCCCTCTACGTCGCCGATGATGTTCATGACCTCACACTGGTTGGCTTTCTGGCGGCGCTTATCCACGATGGCGAGATTCATATGGAGCTTCTGGGCAAAGGTGCGGGCCCGGGCAACGGAGCCCACATCGGGGGAGACCACCACCATGTCCTCACAGGCGGAGCCGAACTTCTTGGCGTAGTAATCCACGAAGATGGGGTTGCCGGCCAGGTTATCCACGGGGATATCGAAAAAGCCCTGGATCTGGGAGGCGTGGAGATCCATGGTCAGCACCCGGTCGGCGCCGGCGGCGGTGAGCATATTGGCCACCAGCTTCGCAGTGATGGGATCCCGGGCCTTGGCCTTGCGGTCTTGACGGGCATAGCCGTAATAGGGCATCACGGCGGTGATGCGACCGGCGGAGGCGCGCTTCAGGGCGTCGATCATGATGAGCAGCTCCATGAGGTTGTTGTTCACGTTGCCGCAGGTGGACTGGACCACGAAGACGTCGCTGCCCCGGACGGTCTCATACAGGGAGACGAAGATCTCGCCGTCGGAGAACGTACCAACCTCGGATTCGCCCAGCTTGGTGCCGATGAGCTTGCAGATATCCGCTGCCAGCTGCGGGTTGGCGTTGCCGGTGAAGACCTTGAGATCCTTGCCGTGAGAAATCATGTTGCAATACCTTCCTTCTTCTTTGTTCTTTCTATCTCAATTTTGTTCCCAACAAAACAAAACCCGGGGAATTTACTCCTTGCCGTGGGCCTGGCGGCGGCGCTTGGCCCAGCCGTCCTTGATGATCTCCTCTGGCCGGGCGATGTGC
>CAMBID010000034.1 GCA_945867445.1 uncultured Clostridia bacterium
GTGAGGTCAGCGGAGAGAGTGTCTGTGCGGTTGCGGGAGATGTCTCCCACCATGAGATCCACATTTTTCAGGCTGCCGTCGGCGGCCAGACGTTTGATCTGGCCGAAGCGCTCCATATCCACCAGCCGCCGGCAGAGGCCGCTCAGGGTGCCGCCGCCGATGCCGCTGCCGCAGATGTGCTTCACCCGGCCCTCGTTGACATAGAGGAAGGAGGTGCCGGTACCCATGGAGACCACGAGAGCAGTCTTCCGCCCGGCCAGGGCCAGAGCGCCCCTGCCCACGGCGTTGAACTCGTCCACCTGGGTGGTGGGGATGCCGTAAATGTCCCCGTCCACAAAGGTGGCGCCCTGGCCGGTGAGACAGATGCGGTCGATATCAGAAAGAGAGAGCTGGTTGCTGGTGATGAAGCTGCCCATGGCGCCGAAGAGGGAAGTGAGCTGATCCTCCGCCTTGGTGCGGAACATCCCAATGGTGGAGCCGTCCTGCCGGAGCCCCACGACCTTGGTGGTGGAGCAGCCGATGTCAATGCCCAGAATGATACCCATTTTGAATGTACCTCATTTCTGCGAAACATGCCGCATGGTAGTTGTTTCATCATAATCCGCAAAGTGGGAAAAGTCAATGGATTTTCCGCTTTTCCTCCGGCTCTTTCCGCAGGGAAAAAAGATGCGGAAATGTCTTGCTTTTCCCCGCCCCTCCTCCTATAATAATGTCTGCGGATCAACCGCTTTGCGGCCGGTCCGCGCGGCTGCTGCCCCACAATGCAGGCAAAAGGAATGGTTTCCCCGCTTTTACCTGGATTCGGACAGTATCATATGAGGTTGAATCCGGAGAGAGCGCGGACGGCACCCGCGGATGTTTCTCCGGCGAAGCACGGCATGGGACGAGCCCCATGCCGGATTCTTTGAGGTGTTTTATGAAAGAGGAAAAGCTGAACCTGAGCCTTCTCTGTGATTTCTACGAGCTCACCATGGGAAACGGCTATCTGAAGGCCGGGTATCAGGACCGCGTCACCTATTTTGATATCTTCTTCCGGGACGTGCCGGACAATGGCGGCTTTGCCATCTGCGCGGGCCTGGACCAGTTCATCAACTATGTGGAGAACCTCCACTTCTCCGAGGGGGATATTGACTACCTCCGGGGCAAGGGTCTCTTCTCCGAGGAATTCCTGGACTACCTGCGGAACTTCCGGTTCACCGGCGACATCTGGGCCATCCCCGAGGGCACGCCCATCTTCCCCCGGGAGCCCATTATGACGGTCCGGGCCCCCGCCATCCAGGCCCAGCTCATCGAGACCTTTGCCCTGCTGTGCCTGAACCACCAGAGCCTCATTGCTACCAAGGCGAACCGCATCGTCCGGGCGGCGGAGGGCCGCACGGTGCTGGAGTTTGGCTCCCGCCGGGCCCAGGGGACGGACGCCGCCATCACCGGCGCCCGGGCCGCCTACATCGGCGGCTGCAAGGGCACGGCCTGCGCCGTTTCCGACCAGGTCTTCGGAGTACCTGCCGGCGGCACCATGGCCCACGCCTGGGTGCAGATGTTCCCCTCCCAGTACGAAGCCTTCAAAACCTACTGCGAGATCTATCCCCACAACGCCGTGCTGCTGGTGGATACCTACAACACTCTGAAGAGCGGAGTGCCGGACGCCATCCGGGCCTTCAATGAGGTGCTGAAGCCCCTCGGCATTAAGAAGTGCGGCATCCGGCTGGACTCCGGCGACATCACCTATCTCTCCCAGCAGGCCCGGAAGATGCTGGATGAGGCCGGCTGGACGGAGTGCGAGATCTCCGCCTCCAACTCTCTCGACGAGTACATCATCCGGGACCTGCTGCTGCAGGGGGCCAAGGTGGATATGTTCGGCGTGGGCGAGCGGCTCATCACCGCCCGCAGTGAGCCGGTCTTCGGCGGCGTATACAAGCTGGCTGCCGTGGAGGACGAGGATGGGAACATCATCCCCAAGATCAAGCTCAGTGAGAACGTCGCCAAGATCACCAACCCCCACTTCAAGAAAGTCTACCGCCTTTTCGACCGGGACACCGGCAAGGCCGAGGCGGACTACATTGCCATCTATGACGAGGTGGTGGACGATACCCAGCCCCTGGAGCTTTTTGACCCGGAGGCCACCTGGAAGCGCAAGACCCTGAAGAACTACTGGGCCGTGCCCCTGCTGCGGACCATCTACCGGGGCGGCCAGCTGGTTTACCAGCGCCCTGCCCTCCGGGAGATCCAGCTATACTGCGAGGCCCAGGTGGCGACCCTCTGGGACAGCGTGAAGCGCTTTGAAAACCCCCACAACTACTATGTGGACCTCTCCCTGCGGCTCTGGACCATCAAGGAGGAGCTGCTGCGCAGGAACAGCTGATACTACTCTCCCATTAAAATAATGTCTGCTGAATAAACCGCTTTGCGGTTTATTCGCGCGGCGCTATAAAAAGCGTTTAAAGCTTTTTATCAAGAACTAGTATGAAATCCGCATGAAACCTTTCCCGAACCCACCCTGCCGCCCCCGGCAGGGTGGGTTTCTGTGCCCCGGGAAGAGTGGGACAGTGATGTACACTAAAAAAGAGATGTCTGGCAAGAATCGCTAAAATCCCGGTCTTCTTTTATAATGATTCAACAAAAAGAATGGAAAATCTCTTTCTATATTGCAAATTTTAATGAAAGATATTAGAATGAAAAGGCGGTGCGGCCAGGTTCCGGCCTGTCGGGGGATGGGAGGAAGCTGTCCGATACCGTGCTGTTGAGGGAAAACCAATTAAGAATAAGGAGGAAAACAGAATGAAAAAACGCATCCTCGCGGCAGTTTTGACTCTGGCCATGATGTTCAGCCTGGCCGTCAGCGCTTCTGCCGCCAACAACGTCATCCGCACCGAGGACGTGAAGATCTCCGTGGACGGAAAGACCATCGATGTGCCCCAGGGCTCCATCTGGATCTCGGAGGACGGTTACACCATGGTGGGGGCCCGCGCCCTGGCGGAGGGCTTCGGCGCCAAGATCGTCTGGGACTCCGCTACCCGTACCGCCGCCATCACCGGCATGGAGAAGCAGGTGGGCGTCTATTCCCCCGTGGCCGCCTATGAGAACATGGTGGGCGCTGCCGTCTGGCAGATGTCCGCCGAGTGCCATGGCCTCATGATGCAGGCCTTCAACATTGCCAAGCGCAACGTGGACGAGATGGTGGCCAAGGCCGCCGCCGGCCAGGACGGCTTCAAGATGGAGAACGGCAAGCTCTATAAGGACGGCAAGCGCGTCGCCGTCTTCAGCGACATCGACGACACCCTGGTGGACGGCGTCCACTACACCGCCAACGTGGTCGGCAAGAACGGCGACTGGAACAACGCCGCCTTCGCCCGCTTCGTCATGAGCGACGGCTGCACCGCCCTGCCCGGCGCGGTGGAGTTCGTGAAGTACTGCGTTGCCAACGGCATCGAGTTCTACTATGTCACCAACCGCTATGACCAGGGCTACAAGGTCGGCCAGAAGGACAGCAAGGGCGGCTACGACGGCAAGGACGGCTACAAGAAGGCCGACGGCACCGTCATCGGCACCTCCACCTATGACGTCTTCGGCAAGACCTTCTATGACATCTCCTACGATTCCATGACCAAGCTGGGCTTCCCCATCAACGCCGACGCCCACCTGATCACCAACGACAACAAGCTCAACGGCTCCAACAAGCAGCCCATCCGTGACGCCGTGGCCAACGGCGCCAAGGCCTATCCCACCGGCGAGCGCACCAACGAGTCCACCCGTCATCCCGGCACCATGGACATTGACGAGCACTACATCGCCATGTTCTGCGGCGACGACCTCAACGACATCAGCACCATCTTCTCCGGCGACGCTGTGGACCGGGTCCAGAAGGCCATTGACAACATGGACAAGTGGGGCACCGAGTGGATCATCCTGCCCAACGCCATCTACGGCAGCTCCATCAACGCTGCCGGGGCCTACGGCTACCTGAAGCTGCTGGAGAACTTCGACTATACCAACAGCGCCACTACCGCCTGGAACCTCTATAAGTAAGAGAGCAATCTCACTGGCGCCCGGCGGCGAGAGCCGCCGGGCGCTTTTTGCGATGCAAAAGCATAGCAAAAAACAGAATGTGCCATTCCCTCGCCTCTTCGGGGCAACCGGAAAGGATGCACAAAGCTTTCACGCACAGAAGCGTTTGCCCGTTTTCGTGCTGCGCCGCACAGTGCATGAAGTTTCATACGAAAACCGGATCAAAAGCTTTCAAAGCGTTTGATTGCGCGAAGCGCGTCAGGTTTTTATGAGGCGGCGCAGCGTGCAGGATGTACGCCGCGCGTGCGCGGAGCGCACGGGATTCCGAAGGAAAGGATTTCCCTTGAAATCAGTATCAGGTCTTCCCAAAGGGGAGAGACTGTGGTAAACTGGGAAAAAACAAGACCGCCTGCGGGCGGGGAGGGAGAGAGCATGGCAAGGAAACTGACGGCTCTGTTGCTTGGGGTGATGCTGCTGCTCTGCGGCTGCGGCAGCCCGGCGGGTACATCTGCCACCGGGGAGGAGACCGTGGAACTGGTGGGGCAGCCCTATGACTACGACCTGACGGAGTACCTGGAGCTCCGGGACTATACCGGCATCCGCTACACCCCCCTGGGGAACTCGGGCCGCACGGTCGTGGAATGGGGAGACACCGTGACGCTGGAGCTGAGTCTGCGCATCGACGGCATTGAGGAGCCCAGTACCGGCATCGATACCATCACTGTGGGGGATTCCGGCTTTCTGGAGGGCTTCGACGAGGGCCTTGTGGGACACGATATCAATGACACCATCGTGATGGAGCTGCAGTTTCCGGAGGATTACGGCAATCCGGACTACGCCGGGCGGAAGGTGGAGGTCACGGCCCACATCCTGGTGCTGGACCTCTCAAAGTACCGGGATATGAACGAGAGCGCCCTCTGGGACATCGTGGTGGGGGAGAGCCGGGTATTGCAATACCCGGCGGAGGAGCTCGCCGCCTATGAGCAGGACTACCGGGAGCTCTACGAGGCCTTTGCCCGGCAGTACCAGATGACGCTGGAGGATTACCTGCAGTCCTTCTTCCAGATCGGGGAGGAGGACCTGCCGGCGCGCTGCCGCCAGGAGGCCGAGGACGCGGTGAAGGCGGACATGGTCCTCTGGGCCATTTGGCGGGACGCCGGATTGACCCTTACGGAGGAAGACCTGGAGAACTGCAAACAGCTCTGGCTCCGGACCTACGGCTACGAGAGCGAGGAGGAGATGCCCGTCGGCTGGGACGATGAGTCCGTTGCTCAGAGCCTGCAGCGCATGGCGGTGGAGCGGAAGGTGAAGACTCTGCTTCTGCAGTCCGCCGAGGCGCAGGAAGGATAACCGAAAGCCCTCCCCTATCCGGGGGAGGGCTTTCCCATAGGAAAATTCCCAGGGGCAGTTGCAGAGGGGGCGGGAATCGAGTATAATAACCGGGACAGGGCAGGCAGCAACAGCGGAAAGGGAGGCAGAAAGATGGCGAATACCAGAAAAACCGGCAATCAGGAGCGCATCGAGCGGCGGATCTCCGCCGCGGGACGGCTGACCCTCTGCGTACTGCTGCTCCTGCTGCAGATCTTTACCACCCTGGCCCTCTCCGCCCTGCTGCAGCAGAAGGCCAGCTATGTCTACGGCGCGCTGGAGATCATGGGCGCGGGCTTCGCCATCTGGATCTACTCCCGCTCCGGAAGCCCCTCCTACAAGCTCAGCTGGATGTGTCTTCTCCTTCTCGTGCCGGTGGCGGGCGTCATCCTTTTCTGTCTCTGGGGCGGGATGCACCAGGCCAAGAGCCTCAGCCTGAAGATGGTCACCATGCCCCCGGAGCGCAGTGCCGTCGTCCAGAGCAGCGAAGCGGATCTGGTCCGCCTCAACCGGGAGCTTCCCAACTGGGGGAGAGTGGCGGCCTACCTCCAGAAGCGGGGCTTTTGGCTCTACCGCAATACCCACGCGCAGTACCTCCGGGACGGGACGGCCTTCTTCGATGACCTTATCGAGCACCTGGCAAAGGCCGAGACTTACATTTTCCTGGAGTACTACATCCTGGCGGAGGGGGAGATCTGGGATCAGATCTTCGCAGTCCTCCGGGAGCGGGCCGCTGCCGGGGTGGAGGTCAAGATCATCTTTGACGACTTCGGCAACATCACCCGGCTCTCGGACCCTATGCTCCAGGCCATTCAGAACTGCGGCATCGAGCTGGAGGTCTTCAACCCTGTCCACAAGTATGTGAACCGGCTTTACTTCAACTACCGGGACCACCGGAAGATCACCGTCATCGACGGGCACTGGGCCTACACCGGCGGGATCAACATCGGAGACGAGTACGCCAACCGCATCCGCCGTTTCGGCTACTGGAAGGATACCGGCGTCCGCATCGAGGGGAACGCCGCCTGGAGCTTTACGCTGCAGTTCATCCGTATGTGGCGGATGATCGGCGGCGAGATGCCCAACGAGCTGGACTACTACCGGTCCCGGACGGAGCCCCCGGCGGGGGAGGGCTACTGCCAGCCCTTCTGCGACGGGCCGGAGAACAACCCGGATAACCCGGTGCTGGAAACCTACCTCCAGATCATCGGCCAGGCCCGGCACATGCTCTACCTCACCACGCCCTACTACGCGGTGGAGGCCTCCATGCAGGAGGCCCTCTGCATTGCGGCGGATGCCGGGGTGGACGTCCGGCTGATGATGCCCGGCATTCCGGACAAGAAAATGCCCTACCTGGTGGCGGAGACCTACTGGGGTGAGCTCCTGCGCCACGGGGTGAAGATCTACCGCTACATCCCCGGCTTCCTCCATGCGAAAAGCATCATGGCGGACCGGGAGCTGGCCCTGGTGGGCAGCACCAACATGGACTACCGCACGTTCCAGCTCCAGTATGAGACCGCCGTGCTGCTCTATCAGTCCCCGGCGGTGGAGGACCTGCTGGAGGACATGGACGCCATCATGGCGGAAAGCAAGCCCTACACCCTGGAGGAGTGGGATCGCCGCTCCTGGCCCCGCCGGGCCGTGGCGGCAGTTTTAAAGCTCTTCTCCATCTGGCTCTGATACGACTCTCCCATTAAAATAAGATATTTTAATGGGAACCGCCGCGCTTTGCGCGTCGG
>CAMBID010000035.1 GCA_945867445.1 uncultured Clostridia bacterium
GCGCGGCCACCGCCGCGCGAATAAACCGCAAAGCGGTTTATTCAGCAGACATTATCATAGCATAAAAGGGGGAAAAGCGCAATGCGCTTTTCCCCCGGCCAACCGAATTTCCGCAGAGGAGGAGAGGGCGAAAAAGCGCCTGCCGTGCGGCAGGCGCTTCGGGTGTGCGCAGACGGCTCTGCGGGAAGGGCATCGTCCCCTCAGGGCCTGATGCCGAACTGGTTCTCGATGGCGGAGAGGACCATGATGACTTCCTCCCGCTTCAGGCCCAGCAGCTCCCAGAGGGTGCCGGCGGCCTCGCCCCGGTCGCCTGCCAGGATCGCCCGGACGATGTCCGTCACGTCATAGGTCGTGCCCTTGTACTCATAGAGGCAGACCTCCGGCAGCTCCGGGCCCTTCTTCACCAGTTCCTGGATGGGGTAGCCGCAGTGAGGGCAGGCGTGGGCCTTGTCGCTGACCTGGCCGCCGCATTCCGGACAATTCATCAACGCCATAGAAAAACCTCCTCCAAAGCTTGCGCCGTCCGGGGGAAAAGGCCCCGGCGGCTCTTATTTCGACCTTACGATAGCACGTTCCGGGGCAAAACGCAAGCCCCGTCACTCCCCCTCCGCGCAGAGGGCGGAGAAGTAGCGGTAGTAGGGCAGCAAAAAGTCAAAGCCCTTCTCCACCCGCTCCAGGATGTTCCGGGAGAAAAGCGCTTCCGTGAGCCCCTCCTCGTGGGAGAGGGAGAAGCCCTTCAGGGAATACCAGGGGGCCAGCAGCTCCGAGGGCGCCTGGGCCCGGGGCTTTCTATAGGTCTCGCCGGAGAGGGTGAACTCCTGCTGGCGGGCGAGTCTGCGCATGAGCTTCTCCATCTCCTCCGGCCGCTCGGCGAGCTGGCGGCGGAGCCGGGCCATGGTGGCGGGGCGGACGGAGTAGCAGCCCATGCCGCAGCCCCAGACGTCGGGGGAGAGCTCAAACCAGAAGCAGGGGACCTCCTCCCAGGCCCCGGCGGGCTTCTGAAGGGAGATCCAGAGGTGATCCTTGTAGGGGCCCCGGCCATGGAGCCGCCGGGCGTCCCGGTAGATGCGGGAGACCTTGCACAGCAGCGGCTCGCCCTTCAGCTGCGGGGCCATGTGGTCATAGAGCTCATCTCCCAGCGCCTTCATGGGCCGGTAGAGGTGATCCAGGTAGTCCTGCTTGTGGGCCTCGAACCAGGGGCGCTCATTGTTGAGCCGGATGCCCCAGAGGAAGTCCACGGTGGTGTCGTCAAAGCCTTGAAACATGGGTATTCTCCTTCGCGTGCCCCCAAGAGGGCGGGGAATTGCCCCGCAGGGGGCGGGGGTCGGGTACGTCCGCCGGGGGTCAGCGGAATTTCATGGCGGTTTTCTCGTTGACCGCCTGGGCCGCCGCCGCCGTGCCCCAGTACCAGATGGGGGCGGGACGGTTGCCGTCCAGGAAGAAGCGCTCCTTCGTCTCCGGCAGGTATTTCCGGATCTGGCGGTTCAGGAAATCGCCGGTTTTGGGGTCGATGAAGTCCTTGCTCTCCCTGGCATGGAACGAGACGGGATGCCCCGCCAGGGTGAAGCCGGCGTGATAGCGGTCATGGCCCCGGATGTCCTCCATCGGCAGGCCGGAGATCCGCCGGAGCCCCTCCAGGATGGGAACGTAGGCATCGTCCTCCTGGATGCACTCGGCGTCCCCGGGGGACCAGACCCGGTTCCAGTCGAACTCGCCGCTGCCCAGCATGCCCCAGTAGGGGCAGCGGGCGTAGAACAGGCTCTGCTCCGGGTCGCTGTGCCAGAGGAGGTCTTCCTCCTGCTGGGGCGGCAGGGTGATGCCCACGGTTTTTAAGGCGGCCACCTGCTGGTGCTTGGTAACGGCGTGATCGTCGTCCACTTCCGCGGAGCCCAGAAGGACCTGCGCGATCTGCCGCTTCTTCCCCTCCCACCAGAAGACCCCGGCGGCGATCATAAGAAGAACGATCAGAAGAACGGTCATGGCTTGGTCTCCAGTTTTCGGAGTTGACGCCGGAATTCCTCCGGCAGGGGGCAGGTGAGCTCCACCGTCTCCCCGGTGCGGGGATGGATGAAGCGCAGCCCCACGGCGTGGAGGCACTGGCCCTGGAGCCCCGGCACGGGCTTCTTCGCCCCGTAGACGGTGTCCCCCAGGATGGGGTGGCCCAGGTAGGCCATGTGGACCCGGATCTGGTGGGTACGGCCGGTCTCCAGGCGGCAGCGGACGTGGGTGAAGCCCGGATACCGGGCCAGGACCTCCCAATGGGTGACGGCCCGGCGGCCGTCCGGGACCACCGCCATCTTCTTCCGGTCCCGTTTATCCCGGCCGATGGGAGCGTCCACGGTGCCGGAATCCTCTCGGAGGTTCCCCACGACGAGGCACTCATAGGTTCGGGCCAGGCTGTGGTCCGAGAGCTGGGCGGAGAGACGCTGGTGGGCGAAGTCGTTCTTGGCGGCGATGAGAAGACCGGAGGTGTCCCGGTCGATGCGGTGGACGATGCCGGGGCGCTTCTCCCCGCCGATGCCGGAGAGGGAGTCCCCGCAGTGGTGGAGGAGGGCGTTAACCAGCGTCCCATTGGCGTGGCCCGGAGCGGGATGCACCACCAGCCCCTTGGGCTTGTTGAGGACGATGACGTCCCCATCCTCGTAGATAACGTCCAGGGGGATGTCCTGGGCAATGAGCGCCGTTTCCTCCGCCTCCGGCAGTGTGACGTCCAGGGTCTCGCCGCCCCGGAGGCGGTAGTTTTTCGGCAGGGGCTTCCCTTCCGATGTGACCCGGCCTTCCGCCAGGAGCCGGGCTGCGGCGGAGCGGGTCAGCTCCTCCCGCTGGGAACTGAGCCAGGCGTCCACGCGCTGGCCGGCGGCCTCCGGCGGCACAGGGAGGGTCAGGACGCTCATGCTCCCGGCTCCTTGTCGTGCTTCTCCCAGAGGAAGAGGTAGTAGACCGCGCCCAGGACGGCCCCGGCCACGATGCAGATGTCCGCCAGGTTGAAGACGGGGTAGCTGGGCCAGAAGACGAAGTGGAACATGTCCACCACATACCCCAGGCGGAGGCGGTCGATGAGGTTCCCAAGGCCCCCCGCCAGGATCAGCGCCCCGGCGACGCGGCCTGCGGGATGCCGCACGACGCCCCGGAGCAGCAGCACCAGAACCGCGATCAGGATGGCGGCGGTGACGGCGCTGAGGAACCAGCGCATCCCGGAAAAGTTGGACCAGGCGGCGCCGTAATTATGGACCCTCGTCAGCTCCACGATGCCGGGGAGCAGGGGCTGGGCGGGGTCAGCCGTGGCGGTGAAGGACGCCGCCGGAGCGGTAAAATGCCCGACAGTCCAGGCCTTTACGGCCTGGTCCAACCCAGTGAGGACCGCCGCCAGCAGGAAACAAAGCAGCATGATCTTTCCCTCCTTATACTAGTTCTTGATAAAAAGCTTTCAAAGCTTTTGATAGCGCCGCAGGCGCGTCAAGAACTTATGAGACGGCTTTTGCGGCAGACTGCCGCAAAAGGGCGACGCTGACAGCGGCGCCTTCTTGATAAAAATCAAAGATTTTTATCAAGAAAGAGTATTACGCCTTCACCCGGAAGTAGATGGTGTGGACCAGCTCGCCCTCTGCCGCCTGGCGCTTGGTCTCAAAGAGCTGCAAAGACTCCACGAACTGGACAAACTTCTTGTAGCGGAAGTTCCGGACGTCGAAGTCCGGCAGCTTGCGGTTCAGGAGCTCCGCCAGCTTGGAGGAGAGGATCCACCCGTCGTCGGAGGAGTTCTCCTCTGCCAGCTTCACCAGGGTCTCCCGCACCACGGCGAGATCGGAGCCCGCCCGGCTCTCAGAGGGCAGCTCCTTGGCGGCGGGCTGGGAGCCGGTTTTCTTTTTGCCCTTATTCCTGCTCTTCTCCCGCTTCTCCGTCTTCTCCGGCTGGGCCGCCTCATAGAGGAGGTCAAGGTAGGCGAACTTGCTGCAGGCGGAGATGAAGCTCTGGGGGGTCTTCTGCTCCCCCAGGCCCAGGACAAACTTCTCCGACTCCCGCAGCCGGGCGGCGAGGCGGGTGAAGTCGCTGTCCGAGGAGACGATGCAGAAGGCGTCCACCCGGCCCTGGTAGAGGAGGTCCATGGCGTCGATGATGAGGGCAGAGTCCGAGGAGTTCTTCCCCGAGACGTTCCGGTACTGCTGGATGGGCTGGATGGAGTGATCCAGGATCATCTGCTTCCACGAGCTCATCTCCCGGGCTGTCCAGTCCCCGTAGATGCGGCGGATGATGACGCTGCCCAGGGCGTTGGCCTCGTTGAGGATGACGGGGGTATACTTGCTGGCGATGTTCTCCGCGTCGAAGAGCACGGCCACCTTGTGTTCGGTTTCCATAGCGCACTTCCTTTCCTTCCCCGGAGCGCTCCGGGGGTGATGCGCTGCGGCGAAGGGGGAACCCTCCCGCGGTTCCCGGGGACGCTCCGCAGCGGCGGTCCCCTGCGCCCGGAGGCATCCCTCCGGGCGGTGTTCGGCCCCGGCCGGCGCCGGGCTGCTGCATGTCTCCGGGCCGGTCCCCCGGCGGGACGGAGCGCAGCCGCCGTCCCTTTTTCATACTCTTTCTTGATAAAAATCAAAGATTTTTATCAAGAAAGAGTATCAGAACTCGATGATGTCCTCGGTCTCCGGCTCCGGCCGGGCCTGGGTCTGAGTGTAGAGCACCACGCAGTCCCCCTCCCGGAGGCGCAGGTCGCCGTGGGGGATCAGGGCCTTCCCGTCCCGGCGAACCAGGACGATGAGGGTCCGGCGGGAGATGTCCAGCTCCCGGATGTGCTGGCCCACCCAGGGGTTCTGGCGGCGGAGGGTGATCTCCTTCAGGTCGATGTGCTGGCTGCTGCGGAAGCCCTGGGCCCCCAGAACCAGGGTGTCCCCGGCCTGGAGGACCGTGTCGCCCCGGGGCATCACGATGCGGCTGCCCCGCTGGATGGCGGCGGCGATGACGCCGCCGGGGAGCCCGGCGTCCCGAATGGTCTTGCCCACCCAGGCGTCCTTCCGCCGGAGGTAGACCTGGATGAAGTGGACGTCCGAGGTCTGGCCGTACTCGCTGATGCGCTTGATTCGGGAGTACTGGTCCACGAAGCCGGCGGAAATGATACCCGTGGGGATGGCCACCATGCCGACCCCCAGGAAAGTGATGACGATGCCGAAGATCTTGCCTGCCGTGGTGATGGGGTAGATGTCCCCGTAGCCCACGGTGAGAAGGGTGGAGACAGACCACCAGATGCCGGAGAAGGCGTTGCAGAAGACCTCTGGCTGGGCCGCATGCTCCAGGGAGTACATGCAGAGGCTGGCGGCCAGCATCAGCGTCAGGATAATGAAGACGGAGGAGAGGAGCTGCTGGCGCTTGCTGCGGAGGACCTCCGTGATGACATGAAGGGAGTCATAGTAGGCGGTGATGCGGAAGAGCCGGAAGATCCGCACCACCCGGAACATCCGGAAGGCCACCATCCCGCTGGGGAAGAACACCGGCAGGAAGCTGGGCAGGAAGCTCATAAGGTCGATAAGACCGCCGATGGACGTGACGTAACGGAGCGTGGCCTTGCCCGGCGTCAGGCTGGGGTAGAGGCAGCGGGCCGTCCAGATCCGAAGGGCATAGTCCACAGCGAAGAAAGCGGAGGTCAGGATCTCCACCGTATTCAGCAGCGCGCCGCAGCGGGCAACCGCGCCGTCATAGGTGGAGGCCATGCTGGCGGCCAGAGCCAGCACCACCACGAAGGAGCCGAAAAAATCGTAGCCCCGGCTCAGGGCATCGTCCGCCGCGCCGATCTCCACGATCTCAAAGAGCCGCTTCCGCCGCCGCTCCCGCAGGGGATCCGTGTTCCGTTCCATTCCCCTCATCCTTCCTTCCTGCGGCTTCCGCAGGGATCGTTTATTACCGGAACGCCCAGAGGTTCAGCCCCACCTCCGGACTTTTCTCCCGGTCCAGCTCACCGGCGATGCGTGTCAGCACCAGCTCGCCGGTGGCGCTGATCACCGCCCGGTTCAGGTGCCCGCCGACCACCTGGTTGTCCGCCCCGGCGGCGCTGAGGTGCAGATGGGCGTAGAACTCCTCCGCCATCCGGTCCACCGTGCCGGTAAGGGACACGATCTCATAGGCGCCCTGAAAGCGCCGGGAGTCGTAGACCTTGCTGTCCGTGTGGAAAACGCCCACGGTGAAGTCATTGACAGCGCCCAGTCCCTGCACGGCGGCCAGGCGGATATCCTCCCGCCGGGCCAGGACCTTCAGCTGCGCAAGGATCTCCTCGCCCGGGTCCAGCCGGACCAGGATATGGTTTCCGAATTTCCGATAGTCCATGATGCTGTCCTCCTGCAAGTAGAAACGGAGGCGGGCGCAGGCCCGCCCCCGTTGGCTTTTGGGATGCTGTTTACTTCACTCTTTCGCCGGCGGCTTCCTTGGCGCGGATCTCCTTCATGGCGTCCTTGTGGGAGAGGTTCACACGGCCCTTCTCGTCAATGTCCGTGACCTTGACCCACATCATGTCGCCCACCTTGCAGGCGTCCTCCACCTTCTCGATGCGTTTGTCGGCCAGCTTGGAGATGTGAACCAGGCCGTCCTTGCCGGGAGCCAGCTCCACGAAGGCGCCGAAGGTCATCAGGCGCACCACGCGGCCGTAGTACAGCTCGCCCACGGTGGGCTCGAAGACGATGTCGTCGATGCACTTCTTGGCGGCGTCGCAGCTGGCGGCGTCGGGAGAGGCGATGTGGATGGTGCCGTCGTCGTCGATGTCGATCTTGGCGCCGGTGTCGGCCACGATCTTCTGGATGACGGAGCCGCCCTTGCCGATGACGTCCCGGATCTTGTCGGGATCGATGTGCATGGTGATCATCTTGGGGGCGTATTTGCTGACCTCGGACCGGGGCTCGGCAATGCAGGGCAACATGATCTGGTCCAGGATCTGCACGCGGGCGTCATAGGTGATGTCCAGAGCGTTCCGGATGATCTCCATGGTCAGGCCGTCGTTCTTCAGGTCCATCTGGATGGCGGTGATG
>CAMBID010000036.1 GCA_945867445.1 uncultured Clostridia bacterium
CATAAAAACGGCTCCTTTGAGCCGCTTTTATGGAATTTAGCCATTGTTGCAATGCGTATTTCCACGGGAGCGCCGCGGCGCTCCCGTGGAAGGTGCAAGGTTTTGGACAATTTCGTCCAAAAACCTTGCACTTGAACAAAGCCAATGAACCTTGAAAGCCTTGGCTTTCAAGGTTTCCGGCTTTGCTCAGTACGCATTATGATAACTCAGTTAAAGTATCAAAACTGGGAGGATATGCCCGTGGAACGGAAAGACGTTTTGATCCCGGAGGCGGACATTGCCCGCCAGCGGGAATTTGCCCGGAAGATCCGGGCCATGCACGAGAGCCGCCAGGCCCATCCCACCGCCTGTGTGGACACCTTCGGCTGCCAGCAGAACGTGGCGGACGGCCAGCGCCTCATGGGAATGCTGGAGGAGATGGGCTTCACCCTGGTCTCCTACCCCGCCGAGGCGGATCTGGCCCTGCTGAATACCTGCGCCGTGCGGGAGCACGCGGAGGACCGGGTCTTCGGCAACCTGGGGGCCCTGAGCCACGCCAAGCGGGCCAACCCCGCCATGATCCTGGGCCTCTGCGGCTGCATGGCCCAGGAGGAGCGGGTGAGCAAACGGATCAAGCAGTCCTACCCCTATGTGAACCTGGTCTTCGGGCCCCAGTCCATGTGGCGCTTCCCGGAGCTTCTCTGGCAGGTCTATCAGGGCCAGAAGCGGGTCTTCTCCGTGGCGGAGGAGCACGGCTCCATCGCCGAGGGCCTGCCCATCGTCCGGGAGGACGGCATCCGTGCCTGGGTCAGCATCATGTACGGCTGCAACAACTTCTGCTCCTACTGCATTGTGCCCTACGTCCGGGGCCGGGAGCGGAGCCGGGAGCCGGACTGCGTCATGGAGGAAGTCCGTTCGCTGGTGGCGGAGGGGTACAGGGACATCACCCTCCTGGGCCAGAACGTGAACTCCTACGGCAAGGATCTGGGAAGGGACTACGACTTCGCCGACCTCCTGCGGGACATCGACGCCATCCCCGGGGACTACCGCATCCGCTTCATGTCCAGCCACCCCAAGGACGCGACAAAAAAGCTCTTTGACACCATGGCGGGGAGCCGGCATGTGGCCCGGCAGCTGCACCTGCCTTTCCAGTCCGGCAACGACCGGGTTTTGAAGGAGATGAACCGCCGCTACACCCGGCAGCAGTACCTGGATCTCGTGAACTACGCCAAGTCCGTCATGCCGGACATCGTCCTGACCTCCGACGTCATCATCGGCTTTCCCGGGGAGACCGAGGCCGAGGCCATGGATACCGTGTCCCTGGTGGAGGAGGTGGGCTTCGACGCCCTCTTCACCTTTCTCTACTCCCCCCGCCCCGGTACCAGGGCCGCCGCCATGCCGGACCCCGCCACCAAGGAGGAAAAGCAGGCCTGGTTTGACCGGCTTTTGGCCGTCCAGAACGCCAAAAGCGCCGAGATCCACGCCTCCTACCTCGGCAGGACCCTCCGGGTCCTGGTGGACGGCAAAAGCGGCGATGAAAATTACCCCCTCTCCTCCCGCACCGAGGGCAACCGCCTGGTGCGATTGAAGGGCGGGGAGGATCTCATCGGAAAATTCGTCCAGGCCAGGATCACAGGCAGCAACACCTGGGCGCTCTACGGCGAGGCGGAGGAAACTCAGCCCCACTGCAGCTGCTGAGGGGCATGTGCCGCGTTTCCCCTGCGATGACACAACCCATCGAATTTTTGAAATAAGAGGTGATCCCATGGCGGAGCTGACGCCCATGATGCGGCAATATCTGGAGATCAAGAAGGACAACCCGGACTCCATCCTCTTCTTCCGTCTGGGGGACTTCTACGAGATGTTCGCGGACGACGCCAAGATCGCCTCCCGTGAGCTGGACCTGGCCCTCACCAGCCGGGACCACGGCAAGCACGCCAAGCCCGCGGAGGAGCAGATCCCCATGTGCGGCATCCCCTACCACGCCAGCGACGCCTACATTGCCCGCCTCATCTCCCGGGGCTACAAGGTAGCCATCTGCGAGCAGACGGAGGACCCTGCCAAGGCCAAGGGTCTCGTGAAGCGGGACGTCATCCGGGTGGTGACCCCCGGCACGGTGACGGACGCCGCCTGCCTCCAGGACAAGGCCAGCAACTTCCTCTGCGGCATCTACCTCGATCAAAGCTCCGGCGGCGTCTGCTTCTGCGACATCTCCACCGGCAAGACCCACCTCACCGCCTTTTCCGGAAAGGACTGCGCCTCCCGCGTCGTCAACGAGCTGGGGCGCTTCTCCCCGGTGGAGGCCATCCTCAACGACGGCGCCTTCGAATCGCAGGCGCTCTTAACGGCCCTCCGCCAGCGCTTTTCCTGCCGGGTGGAGCACGCCGACCACCGCTTCCGCCTCTCCGCCGCCGAGAAGGCCATCCGCGCCCAGTTCGGAGACGATGGATGGTCAAAGCTCCCGGCGGGCAACGCCGCCGCGGCGCTGAGCCTGGGCGGATTGCTGAGCTATCTCTACGAGACCCAGAAGGCGGACCTCAGTTACATCCGGGATCTCGAGTACTACGCCGAGGGCGTCTTCCTGGAGATGGACCTCACTGCCCGCCGCAACCTGGAGCTGACGGAGACCCTGCAGCGCCGGGAGAAGCGGGGCAGCCTCCTCTGGGTGCTGGACGAGACCAAGACCCCCATGGGCGGCCGGATGCTCCGGTCCTGGCTGGAGCGGCCGCTGCGCTCCGTCACCGCCATCGCCCGCCGCTCCGCCGCGGTGGAAGGACTGACGAAGGATTCCGTGGCCCGGGGCGAGCTGATAGCTGCCCTCCAGGGTTTCGGAGACATGGAGCGCATTCTGGGCCGGGTGGTCTACGGCAGCGCCGGGGGCCGGGATCTCAGTGCCCTCCGCTCCGCCATGGAGCGCCTGCCCGGCATCCGGGGGCAGATGGAGCCCTTCTCGGACCGCCGCTTACGGGAGCTCCGGGAGGCCATCGACCCCCTGGAAGATGTTTGCTCCCGCATCGCCGAGACCCTCTGCGACGAACCGCCCTTCTCCGTCCGGGAGGGCGGGTTCATCCGGGATGGGTACAGCGAGGAGCTGGACCGGCTCCGGGACATCCTCTCCGGCGGCAAGGGCTTCCTGACGGAGCTGGAGCAGCGGGAAAAGGAGAAAACCGGCATCCGCACCCTGAAGGTGGGCTACAACAAGGTCTTCGGCTACTACATTGAGGTCTCCAACGCCTTTAAAAACCAGGTCCCGGAGGACTACATCCGTAAGCAGACCCTGGTGAATGGCGAGCGCTACATCACCCAGGAGCTGAAGGAGCTGGAACACACGGTGCTGACGGCCTCTGACCGGGCGGCTGCGCTGGAATATGAGCTTTTCACCGCTCTCCGGCAGGAGGTGGCCGCCCAGGCCCCCCGGATCCAGGCCTGCGCCGCCGCCGTGGCGGAGCTGGACGCCCTCTGCTCCCTTGCGGAGGTGGCCGTCCGGAACCGCTACTGCCGCCCGGAGGTGGACGAGTCCGGGGTGATCGAAATTCACGGCGGCCGCCACCCGGTGGTGGAGCAGATGCTCTCAGACGCCCTCTTCGTCCCCAATGACACCTTCATGGGCGCCACGGAAAACCGCGTCGCCATCATCACGGGCCCCAACATGGCGGGCAAATCCACCTACATGCGCCAGGTGGCCCTTATTGTGCTGATGGCCCAGATGGGCTCCTTCGTTCCGGCCTCCGCCGCCCGGATCGGCCTGGTGGACCGCATCTTCACCCGCATCGGCGCCAGCGATGACCTCTCCGGCGGCCGCTCCACCTTCATGGTGGAGATGAGCGAGGTCTCCGAGATCCTGCGGGAGGCCACGCCCCAGAGCCTTCTCATCCTGGATGAGATCGGCCGGGGCACCTCCACCTTCGACGGGGAGAGCCTAGCCCAGGCAGTGCTGGAATACTGCGCCGACCGCAAAGCCTTAGGGGCCCGCACCCTCTTCGCAACGCACTACCATGAGCTCACGGAGCTGGAGGGCAAGCTCCCCGGCACCGCCAACTTCAACATCGCCGTCAAGACCCGGGGGGATGAGATCATCTTCCTGCGGAAGATCCTCCCCGGCGGGGCGGACCGCAGCTACGGCATCGAGGTGGCCAAGCTGGCCGGCATCCCGGAGAAGGTGCTGAAAAGGGCCCGCGCCATTCTCACAGAGCTGGAGAGCCAGGCCGACCGCCCCCGCCGGGAGACTGCCCGTCAGGACCAGCTGACCCTGGGCAATGCCAAGGAGTCCGAGGTCCTGGACGCCCTCCGCCGTTCCCACCCCGACGCCCTGACGCCCCTGGAAGCCATGACCCTCCTCTACGAACTCAAAAAGAAATTGGAGTAACCCGCAATGGCAAAGAAAAAATCCTCCGCCGCCCTCTCCCACGGGGAGACGGTGGCAGGGCTCATTTTCCTGGCCCTCTACCTCTTCGTCCTGCCCCTGGTGAAGGCCCCGGCCTTCCGCCTGGCGGAAAAGCTGCTGGGCGTGGAGCTCTCAGGCTCTCTGGAAAACGCCGTCTATTACTACCTCCTCTTCGCCGTGACCGTGGTCATCTTCCACGGCTTCCTCTGCCGCACCAGCGGACGGCTGCTGGACAACCTGGGCCAGGCCTGCCAGACGGTGGGGGTGGGCCTTGTGGCCCTCTACGGTCTCAATGAGCTCTTTTTCCGGCTCAGCGCCGCGTGGCTGGATAACCGGGTGAACCTCAACGACTCCGTCATCTCCGCCCAGATCCGCTCCGCCCCCTGGTCCACCTTTCTCATCGTGGTGCTGCTGGCCCCCTTCATCGAGGAGGTCCTTTTCCGGGGCCTGGTCTTCGGCGGATTGAAGGGCCGCAGCCGGGCGGTGGCCTACGCGGTCTCCTGCCTGCTCTTCGCCTTCCTCCATGTCTGGCAGTTCGCCGCGGTGCACCAGGACCTCACCTACTTTTTGCTGATGCTCCAGTACCTGGTGCCCGGCCTGGTGCTGGCCTGGTGCTATGACCGCTCCGGCACGCTCTGGGCCTCCATCGCCGTCCATGTGCTGGCAAACCTTCTGAGCGCCGTCACGATTCTGTAAGCCCCTCGATTCTCATTTTTCCATTCCGAAAGGGAGGTGTCCCCATGCCCCATATCCAGGAAATGCCCCGGGAGGTCTCGGAGCTCATCGCCGCGGGCGAGGTGGTGGAACGGCCCGCCAGCGTGGTGAAGGAGCTGGTGGAGAACGCCCTGGACGCCGGCGCCAGCGCCGTCACCGTGGAGATCCGGGGCGGCGGCATGAAGCTCATCCGGGTGACGGACAACGGCTGCGGCATCGCCCCCGCCGAGCTGCCCACCGCCTTCCTCCGCCATGCCACCTCCAAACTCCGGACGGCGGAGGACCTGAGCCGCATCGGCACCCTGGGCTTCCGGGGGGAGGCCCTGGCCGCCATCGCCGCCGTCAGCCATATTGAGATCGTCAGCTGCGAGACGGGATCGGAGCACGGGGCCCGGCTCACCCTCTCCGGCGGCGTGCCGGGGCAGACGGAGCCCGCCCCCGCGCCGGAGGGCACCACCATCCGGGTCAGCGACCTCTTCTACAACACCCCCGCGCGGCTCAAGTTCATGAAGAAGGACAGCGCCGAGACCGGGGCCATCAGCGCCCTGGTCCAGCACCTGGCCCTCTCGCGGCCGGAGGTCTCTTTCCGCCTCATCCGGGACGGGCAGACCACCCTCCACACCCCCGGCGACGGGCGGGAGGAATCCGCCGTCTACGCCGCCCTGGGACGGGACTTCGCAACGTCCCTGCTGCCGGTCTCCGGCCGGGGCGGGGAGGTGGAGGTCAAGGGCTTCGTCACCAAGCCTCTCGCGGGCCGCGGCTCCCGGAACATGCAGTTCTTCTTCCTCAACGGCCGCTTCATCAAGTCCCAGCTTCTCACCGCCGCGGTGGAAGAGGCCTACCGCAACCAGCTTCTGAAGGGCCGCTTCCCCGGCTGTGTCCTCCAGGTGACGCTGCCCCTGCCCTTGGTGGATGTCAACGTTCACCCCGCCAAGACCCAGGTGAAGTTTGCCCGGGAGAAGGAGGTTTTCGACGCCGTCTACCACACGGTGATGGACTGCCTGGATGCCGACAGCCCCGCCCTGAGTCCGAAAGCCCCTCCGGCATCGGAGGTCACGAACCCCCGGGGGGACTTCTTCCGGCGCCTGGACGCCAGGACCTTCCGGGAGGGGTTCCCGCCCGCCCCCGGCATCTCCCGGGGAACGCCCCCCCTCCGGCAGGAGGCTCCCGCCCCCCGTCCGGCCCCCCGGCAGGAGACGCCCCGCATGTCTCCCCCCCGCCGCCCCGCCGCCCCGTCCTGGGATACGGAGTGGAACGTAAACCCCAAGACGGCGGACAGCGCCGACCGGGTCCCCTATGCGACGAAATTCCCCGCCCGGAGGGCGGAGGATGTCCCGAAGGCCCCGGAAAGCCGGGAAGCGCCCCGGCAGGAGACCATCCTGCCCCTGGAGCCGCTGAAAAAGACCTACGGCCCCGCCATCCCGGCGGCGGCAGGCAAACGGGAGGAGCGGCCCCTGCCGCCTGCCATCCCGTCTCTAAAGGCCCAGGTCCCGGGCCAGGAGACCCTGGAGTCCCGGGAGTCCCCCTGGCGCATCGCCGGGGAGATCCTGCACACCTACATCGTCTGCGAGAGCGAGGAGGGCTGCGTCTACCTCATCGACAAGCACGCCGCCCACGAGCGCGTCAATTTTGACCGGCTGAAAGCCGCCCAGGAGCCCCCCATGCGCCAGACGCTGCTGGCCCCCATCCCCGTGGAGCTGAGCCGGGAGGACGCCGCCGCCATCCTGGAAAACCTGCCTCTCATGGAGGAGCTGGGCTTCGCCTGCGAGGACTTCGGGGACGGCACGGTGCTCCTCCGGGAGGTCCCGGCGGACATCGATGCGGCGGACACCGCCGCCACGCTGGAGGAGTTCGCGGAAAAGCTGCGGACCGGCC
>CAMBID010000037.1 GCA_945867445.1 uncultured Clostridia bacterium
GTAAGATTCGTGGATTGATTCCCCCAAAGGGCCGCCGGGGGCGGCCCTTTTTCCATGCCCCGCCGGGCAGAAAGCCCCGCTGATGGTTGCGCTTTCCTTCCGGAAGTGCTAGAATACTGCCTGCTGAATCAACCGCACAGCGGCTTCTTCGTTCGGCCGCTGCCGCACAACGCAGGCAAACGAACGATTTTCCGCCCTTTTGCCCGCATTCAGACAGGGTTGCCGTGCGTATCTCCACGGGAGTGCCGCGGCGCGCCAGTGGACGCATCATACTAGTTCTTGATAAAAAGCTTTCAAAGCTTTTGATAGCGCCGCAGGCGCGTCAAGAACTTATGAGACGGCTTTTGCGGCAGACTGCCGCAAAAGGGCGACGCTGACAGCGGCGCCTTCTTGATAAAAATCAAAGATTTTTATCAAGAAAGAGGATCAGAATAAGAAAAAATTTCCCCGCCGATGGCGGGGCCAGGAGGAAAGAGAGCGCATGAAGGAAGTCTACATTGTGAATTGCTGCCGCACCCCCATCGGGAGTTACGGCGGTGCGCTGAAGGATACCCCCGCCGTGGAGCTGGGGGCCATCACTGTGAGGGAAGCGCTGCGCCGGGCGAATGTCAGCCCCGAGTGGGTGGATGAGGTCATCTTTGGCGGCGTCCTCACCGCCGGTCTCGGCCAGAATGCGGCCCGCCAGGTGGGCATCCGGGCCGGGATCCCCTATTCCGTCCCGGCCTTCACGCTGAACATGGTCTGCGGCTCCGGCATGAAGGCCGTGATGGAGGCCGCCCGGGCCATCCGGGCGGAGGACGCGGAGCTCATCGTCTGCGGCGGCGCGGAGAGCATGAGCCGGGCTGCCTACGCCTCCAACCAGACCCGGTTCGGCGCCCGGATGGGGGACGTCACCCTGATCGACACCATGATCCGGGATGGCCTCTGGGACGCCTACAACAACTACCACATGGGCACCACGGCTGAGAACGTCTGCGACCTCTGGGGCATCACCCGCCAGGAGCTGGACGCCTTTGCCGCCGCCTCCCAGCAGAAGGCCGTAGCGGCCATCGAGAGCGGCCGCTTCGCCGACGAGATCGTCCCCGTGCCCGTGAAGCGGAAGCGGGAGACCGTGGACTTCGCCGTGGACGAGTACCCCAAGCCCGGCACCACCGCCGAGAGCGTGGCGAAGCTCCGGGGCGCCTTCCCCGTGGGACCGGAGGACCTCAGCGAGACCGTGGTCCACACCTTCGAGCCCTCCCCTGCCGCCATCCACGCGGAGGACTGCGGCAAGCGGGTCCAGCGGGTAACGGCGGCCAACGCCTCCGGCCTCAATGACGGTGCCGCCGCCCTCATCGTGGCCAGCGGCGAAGCGGTCAGGAAGTACGGCCTTGCCCCCATGGCGAAGCTCACCGGCTGGGGCCAGGCCGGCGTGGACCCCAAAATCATGGGCGTGGGCCCGGTGCCCGCCTGCCGCAGGGCCATGGAGAAGGCCGGCGTGGGCACGGCGGACATTGATCTCGTGGAGGCCAACGAGGCCTTTGCCGCTCAATCCATCGCCGTGGCCCGGGAACTGGGGCTGGACGAGCGCAAGCTCAACGTCAACGGCGGCGCCATCGCCCTGGGCCACCCCATCGGCTGCTCCGGCGCCCGGATCATCGTGACACTGCTCCACGAGATGGTCAAGCGCCCGGAGGCCCGGCGGGGCATGGCCACCCTCTGCATCGGCGGCGGCATGGGCACCGCCACCATATTTGAGAAGTGCTGAAAATCCGGGGCAGGCCCGGCCCCGGCGGAAAGCCCTATAAAAATAAGGGTTTTTAGGGGGCTTTACAAAGCGGGCAAACTGTGATATGGTATGTCAAACCTGCAAATGTCATTTGAAATACTGTTTTGAAAGAAGGTCGTTCCCGTGCAGCGAAAAGCCCGTATCATTGCCATTACCGGCGTTCTGGCCGCCCTCACCTGCGCCGCCACCATGGTGGTCCGCGTCCCCTCCCCCAGCGGCGGTTACATGAACCTGGGGGACACCCTGGTGCTGCTCTCCGCCTGGCTGCTGGGGCCCTGGTACGGCGCTGCCGCCGCAGGCATCGGCTCCGCCCTGGCGGACCTCATCGGCTACCCTCTCTACGCTCCCGCAACCCTCCTCATCAAGGGCGGCATGGCCATCATCGCGGGTCTCCTTCTCCGCAAGGGCAGAAGCCGCCTGCTTCCCACCCTGCCCGCCGAGGCCCTGATGGTGGCGGGGTACTGGGTCTTTGACGGAATGCTGACAGGCTCTCTCCTGGGGGCCGCCGCAGGCATCCCCTCCAACCTGGTTCAGGCCGGCTTCGGTATCGCCGCCTTCTGGCTGCTCTCCACCGCCCTGGGCCGCAGCAGCGCCATGCAGAAGGAATTCCCCGCCATCCAACGCTGATACTAGAATCCATTAAAAACAAGACAATCGTCTTGTTTTTATAGCGCCAACGGCGCGTTGGATTCTTAGGAAACGCACCGACGCGCAAAGCGCGGCGGTTCCCATTAAACTATCTTATTTTAATGGGAGAGTAGTATGAGAAGCCGTGCAGAAACCGGCGTGACCTTTGGTCACGCCGGTTTTCCTTTGGTCCCGTATCAGGTCGCAGTCCCGGCCGCAGACCGGCGCTGCGGAATGGAAAAGCCGTCCCGGAGACAGTTGCCTCCGGGACGGTGGTTTCTTCTACAAGCCGCTGAGATCAAAATCCGGGGTGTACTCCTCCTTCGCCGACGTCCTCTCCTGGGTGTAGCCGCCGATGATGCCGCAGTTCTCCATGTAGGCCACCGCCGAGCGGTACTCCGCCCTCGTCACCCGACGGGCCAGCTTCCCCTCCGCCCCCGGCTGGGGCGTATACTGGCTCATCAGGGAGAAGAGCACGTCTCCGGGGCGGAAGACCTCCGACACCCAGTCGATGCAGCGGCGGGTGTTCTCCCCCTCGCCGGGGAGCAGCAGGTGCCGGATGAGGACGCCGGAGCGGAGGAGCCCGTTTTCCATCCGGCAGGGCCCCGTCTGGCGGAACATCTCCAGGATCGCCGCCTTGGCCCGGTCAAAATAGTCCTCCGCGCCGGAGTACCGCCTCGCGGGCTCCGGCAGGGCGTACTTGAGATCCGGCAGGTAGACCTGGACCTTGCCCTCGAGACGCCGCAGGGTCTCGGGCTTCTCATACCCCCCGCTGTTCCAGACCACCGGCACCGGCAGGGGCTCCGCCAGCGACTCCAGAATGGCCTCCGTAAAGTGCGTAGGGGTCACAAGGTCGATGCAGGCCGCTCCCCGGGCGATGAGCGAACGGTAGATCTCCCGCAGGCGCTCCGGCGTCACGCCGATCCCCTCCCCGCCCTGGGAGATGCTGCTGTTCTGGCAGAAGCAGCAACGGAGGTTGCAGCCGGAAAAGAAGACCGTCCCGGCCCCGTGCTCGCCCACCAGGCAGGGCTCCTCCCAGAGATGGAGCATGGCCTTCGCCGCCCGCGGCAGGCTGGGCATGGCGCAGTAGCCTCCGGCTTTCGTCTCCGTCCGCTCCGCGCCGCAGTTCCGGGGGCAGAGAGTACAGATCATAAAAGTCCCTCCTGGGAGAGCCGTCCCATCAGGGCCGTGAAGTCCCCGTCCCTCAGCTGGGCCCCCGTCACGGAGGTGACGGCGGCGGCGAAGCGATTGGCGATGGCAAGGGCGCGCCGCCAGTCGTCCCCCAGGATCCGCCGGGCCATCAGGGCCCCTACATGGGCGTCCCCTGCGCCAATGGTGTCCACCACCCGGGTGGGGACCGGTGGGATGCGCCCCCGCTCCTCCCCGGTCTCATAGAGGCAGCCCTCGCCCCCCAGCGTCACGATCACCGGAGCCCCGGTGACAGCGTGAAGGACCCGGGCGGCCTCCTCCGGCGTCTCCGCGTTCTCCCCGCAGCGCCGGGCGGTCTCGATGGATTCCCTGGCGTTCAGGTGCAGCGTGGGCCGCAGGGCAAGGCACCGGCGGAACCGTTCCTCCCGCAGGGCGGCCAGCCGCGGTCCCGGGGCGAACCAAACCGGCAGCTCCGGATGCCCCTCCAGAAAGCTTAAAAGGTTCTCCCCGCCTTCCTCCTCCACCTCCAGGGCGCAGAGGTAGGCGGCGGCGTAATCCGCTGCATCCAGGCCCTCGAACCAGGACGCCTCAAAGCGGTACTCCGCCCCGTGGTAGGAGACGAAGGTCCGCTCGCCGCCCTCCTCCACAAAGCAGTAGCAGCAGCCGTTCTCCGCCTCCGGCGCGGGGATGGGGCTGGCCACCCCCAGCTTCCCCAGCTCCCGGCGGACGAAGTCCCCGTAGACCCCGCCGCCGATAGGGGAGAAGAGCGTGTAGTCCGCGCCGAAGCGCCGCAGGGCCTCCGAGGCGTTGAAGGCGCAGCCCCCCAGCCGCAGCTCCTGGTGATAGATATTGCAGGACTCCTGGCTCTGGGGGAGCCGGGGCAGACAGAGGATCACATCCACCACCGTGGCTCCCAGGATCAGTGTTTTCCGCATGGTTCATCCTCCCGCTCAATATGCTCCGTAAACTGTGCCCCGCTCCGCCGGGGCAGAAAGGAAATGGGCTCCGGCGTGGGCCTTCCCTGCCGCCAACACCAGAGCCAGAGGAGACACCAGAGGAGCTTACGCAGCAGCAGGAGGAGCAGCACGACGATGGCCAGGCTTACGAGTCTCATGCCGTCCCCTCCCCATTTCCGCCGGTTTTTCTGTCCTTTCCGCCGCTTTTCCCGTCGTCCTTGACCTCCCGGTAGGAGACGGTCATCACCTTCCCCCGGAAGCGGGGCTTGGCGTCCCGGCGCGGGGCGGCCCCGCCGGTATCCCGCTTTGCTCCGCCGGAGGAGCCCCGGCGGATGAGAAGGATCGCCAGGGCGATGACAGCGATGGGCAGCGCCAGCCGCAGCGCCAGGAGCAGAAAGCTCCCGACGATTCGAAAGACCCCCGCGATCAGATGCATTTACCGTCCCTCCCATCGTTCCGTCAGGGCCTCCGCGCAGCGGGCGAAGGCCGAGGGCAGCGCCGCCCGGGCGAAGCCCTCCCGGTCCATCCAGGCGAGGCCCTGGCCGGAACCCTCCACCTCCAGCACGTAGCAGAGCATGTCCCACTCCACATGGGTGAAGATATGCCGGGCCGTGAGGCGCTGCCGCCACTCCTTCACCGTGAGGCCCCAGAGCCGCAGGCAGTCCGAGACCTGTTCCTCCGTCAGCTTCCCCTCCACGTTGGGAAACTCCCAGAGTCCCGCCAGAAGGCCCCTGGGCCCCCGCTTCCGAAGAGCCGTCTCCTCCCCCCGGAGAAGGACGAAGACCGTCCGGTCCTCCATGCGTCTCGGCTTTTTCGGGACCCTCACCGGACGCAGCTCCGCCGTGCCGCGAAGCCGGGCAAGGCACATGTCTCCCATGGGGCAGACGTCGCAGCGGGGCGCGCCCACAGGAATGCACACCGTGGCCCCCAGGTCCATGGTGGCTTGGTTGTAGAGCCGGATCCCGTGCTTGTCCCAGGGCATGGCGGACTCCGCCCAGTCCCGGACGCGGCGCTTCCCGGCGGCGTCCCCGATGGGGTCCGGGCAGTCCGTGAGCCGGGTCAGCACCCGGTAGACGTTGCCGTCCACCGCCGGACAGCGCTGGCCAAAGGCGGCGGAGGCCACCGCCGCCGCCGTGTAGTCCCCGATGCCCGGGAGCCGGAGAAGGCCTTCATAGGTCTCCGGGAAGCGCCCCCCCAGCTCCCCCGCCACTATCCTTGCGCAGCGGTGCAGATTCCGTGCCCGACTGTAGTATCCCAGCCCCTCCCAGAGCTTCAGAAGTTTCTCCTCGTCGGCATTCGCCAGATCCTCCACCGTGGGGAAGGCGGCGAGAAAGCGCTGATAGTACCCCAGCACCGCCGCCACCCGGGTCTGCTGGAGCATGATCTCCGAGACCCAGATGGCGTAAGGGTCGTCCGTATGCCGCCAGGGGAGATCCCGGGCAGCGGTCTCAAACCAGGGCAGAAGCCGCCGGCTGAAGGCGGATACTACTTCTTCAGTTGTCAATTCTGTCGTTTTCATGCTATGATAGTACCACAGCTCCCGGCCGCTGGCAACGCTTTTGCGCCGCGGCAGCGGCATTTTCCGGAAGCGTCTAAAAGATTTTACCCGGCGTCCCCGCCGGAGAAGGAGAACGACCCATGCGCGTGACCTATCTTGCCCACAGCGGCTTCCTCATTGAGCTCTCCGCCGTCTCCCTGCTCTTTGACTGGTGGAAGGGCTCCCTTCCGCCCCTGCCGGAGGGCAAGCCCTTGCTGGTCTTCGTGAGCCACGGTCACGAAGACCACTTTGATCCCCATATCTTCGCCCTGGACGACGGAACGCGGGAGGTCCGCTTCCTCCTGGGGAAGGGCATCCATTTAGGCAAAGGCAGTATGGCAAAGTGGGGCGTCAGCGAGGCTACCGCCGGAAAGTGCCGCCTGGTCCGGGGCGGGGACGACTTTGAGGCCCTGCCCGGCATCCGGGTGGAGGCCCTCCGCTCCACCGACGCGGGCGTTGCGTATCTCGTAACGGCGGAGGGGCAAACCATCTACCACGCAGGCGACCTCCACTGGTGGCACTGGGAAGGAGAACCCAAGACGGACAATGCCAACATGGCGGTCAACTTCAGGCACTTCACGGAGCCCCTCCGGGGACGGAGGATCGACCTCGCCATGGTTCCCCTGGACGGGCGGCTGAAGGCCGCCGAGGACTGGGGGCTCTGCTACCTTCTGGAGCTTGCGGATCTCCGGACCGTCCTCCCCATGCACCAGTGGGAGGACTGCTCCCCCACGGAGCGTTTCCTTCAAAAGCACCCCGAATGGGCCGGCCGCATCCTGCCCGTCACCCAGGAGGGCCAGAGCTGGGAGCTCTGATACTACTCTCCCATTAAAATAAGATATTTTAATGGGAACCGCCGCGCTTT
>CAMBID010000038.1 GCA_945867445.1 uncultured Clostridia bacterium
CGCAAAAGGGCGACGCTGACAGCGGCGCCTTCTTGATAAAAATCAAAGATTTTTGTCAAGAAAGAGTATCAGAGCATTCCCCGTGCCGCCGCCCGGATGGGCGGCGGCACGGGGCGTTTCCGGAAAAACAAGGGCGCGGGACGGAAAGGTCCGCGCCTTTGTTGGATTCACCAAGGTAGGACGGGAAGATTTGTAGCCTTTCGCGGATTGACAGTGACAGGTGTGACCTGTATAATAACATCATACAGGTATGACCTCCTGGCGGGAGCGCCCAGGGAGAGGGGCGACCTGCGGAGGTTTGCTGCAACCATCAACATTCAGAAAGGAAGCATCCTATGAACTTTGATTTCTCCTATCTGGACATTGCCTTCAAGAACGGCAGCGTCATCACCGTCAACGCCAAGGACGAGATTGCCCAGGCCGTTGGCGTGAAGGGCAACAAGATCGTTTTTGTGGGCACCAACGAAGAGATCGACCGGCTCATCGATGAGAAGACCCGGGTCATCGATCTCAAGGGCCGCACCCTGATGCCCGGCATCAACGACTCCCATTACCATCCCATTCTCAACGGCATGATCAGCGCCGATCTGGATTCCGCCATGGTGGACACCGGTTTCTCCCGGGCCAAGGACATCCCCGCTCTGCTGGCCATCCTGAAGGAAGTCACCGACACCAAGGCCCCCGGCAAGTGGGTTTCCAGCATGGGCTTTGAGGCCACCCTCCTGAAGGAGCAGCGCTACCCCACCCTGGAGGAGCTGGACGCAATCGCCCCCAATAATCCCCTGCAGGCCATCACCTGCAACGGCCACAACGCCATCTATAACTCCAAGGCTCTGGAGTACCTGAAGGTCTACGGCCCCGAGGACGCCAAGAAGTATCCCGAGGGCGAGGTCGTAGTGGTGGACGGCAAGCTCACCGGCGAGGTCCGGGGCCACACCCACTTCTGGCTCTGGGGCCAGGTGGAGTATACCGAGCCTCAGCAGCGCAAGGCCGCCCTCAAGTCCCAGAAGCAGTGCCTGGAGCTGGGCATCACCTCTGTGGGCGACATGGGCGAGTGCGACGCTCCCTCCTATCACATCATGCAGAAGATGTGCCGCAGCGGCGAGTTCAAGATCCGCTCCTACATGGCCCTGCATTCCATCTTCGGCAAGCCCTACTCCCTGGAGGACAACGAGCACTGGATGAAGCTGGGCTTCGTCACCGGCCTGGGCGACGAGCACTTCCGCGTCGGCCCCTGCAAGTTCATGATCGACGGCGGCTCCGGCGGCCCCACCTGCTACACCCGGGAGCCCTACTCCCACAATCCCAACGCCCCCTCCGAGCGCGGCTGGGAGCGCGAGGAGACCTGGGACTACATCCGGAAGGTGGACGCCGCCGAGTGCCAGTGCACCTCCCACGCCATGGGCGACGGCGCCATCGAGTTCATGGTGGAAGGCTATGAGAAGGCCTATGAGGCCTGCGAGGACAAGGAGGCCTTCAAGGCCCGCCGTCACCGCATCGAGCACTGCATGCTGGTGGACCAGGACCTCATCGACCGCATGGCCAAGCTGAACATCTGCCCCTCCGTCAACGCGGGTCTCCAGATCCGCAACGGCAAAAACCTCGCCCGGTTCTACGGCCCCGAGCGGGAGAAGTTCCTGGGCGCCCTCAAGAGCATGATGGAGGCCGGCGTCGTCTGCTCCCTGCATTCTGACGCTCCCTCCGGCCCCGTGGGCTTTGAGATGATCGACGGCGCCGTGAACCGCTACGACCTGCGCCAGGGCTACCAGTGCGATATGTCCCAGGCCGTCACCGTACTGCAGGCCATCCGCTGCTGCACCTACAACGCCGCCTACCAGTCCTACGAGGAGAAGATCAAGGGCAGCATCGAGGTGGGCAAGCTGGCCGACCTCATCATCTGCGACCGGGACATCCTGGCCATGGATACCCATGAGCTCCACAACGTCAAGGTGGACCTCACCATGATCGACGGCAAGGTGGAGTATCAGCGCGTCTGATCCTCCGGAAGGAAAGAAGAGAGGAAACCACGCTGCCCGCCGCTTCGCTCGGCGGGCAGCGCCGTGCCCGGGTGATCCCGGAAGAAAAGAGAAAGGCGGAACGCACGTGAACTTTGATTTCTCCTACCTGGACGTGGCCTTCAAAAACGGCAGTGTTATCACGGTCAACGAGCGGGACGAGATCGCCCAGGCCGTGGGCGTCAAGGGCAACAAGATCGTCTTCGTGGGCACGAATGAAGAGATCGACCAGCTCATCGACGAGAAAACCCGTGTCATCGACCTTGCGGGCCGGAGCCTGCTGCCCGGCTTCAACGACGCCCACTTTCACCCCATCCTCAACGGGATGCTGGGCCCGGACATGGAGTGCGGCATGATCGACACCACCCAGAAAAACTGCAAGTCTCTTGCCGAGATGCTGCAGATGATCCGGGATACGGCGAAAACCCTCCCGGCGGGGAAGTGGATCTCCATGATGGGCTACGAGCCTCTGCTCTTTCCGGAGCGGCGGCACCCCACCATCCAGGAGCTGGACGAGTGCGCCCCCAATAACCCCGTCCACTGCATGCACGGCGGCGGCCACATCTGTATGTATAACCACAAGGCCCTGGAATACCTGGGGGTCTATACCGCGGAGGACGCCGGGAAGTATCCCCCCGACGAAGTGGAGGTCATTGACGGAAAGCTCACCGGCATGGTCCGGGGCCACACCCACTTTTGGCTCTGGGGCCAGGTGGATTACTCTCCCGAGCAGCAGCGCAAGGCCGCCCTCAAGTCCCAGAAGAAATGCCTGGAAAACGGCATCACCTCTGTCGGCGACATGGGCGAGTGCGACGCCCCCTCCTACCACACCATGCAGAAGCTCTGCCGCAGCGGCGAGTTCAAGGTCCGCTCCTACATGGCCCTGCACTCTATCTTCGGCAAGCCCTACTCCCTGGAGGATAACGAGCATTTCCTGAAGCTGGGCTTCATGACGGGCCTCGGCGATGAGCATTTCCGGGTGGGCCCCTGCAAGTTCATGATCGACGGCGGCACCGGCGGCCCCTCCTGTGCCACCCGGGAGCCCTACTCCCACGATCCCTTCCTTCCCCGGGAGCGGGGATGGGACCGGGAGGAGACCTGGGACTACATCAAGAAGATCAACGACGCCGAGTGCCAGTGCACCGCCCACGCCGTGGGCGACCTTGCCATCGAGTTCATGGTGGAGGGCTATGAGCGCTGCTTCCGGGAGGACCCGGAGCGGGTGCGTGCCCTGCGCCACCGCATCGAGCACTGCGTCATCGTGGACCCAGACCTGATTGAGCGTATGGCGAGGATGAACATCTGCCCGATTGTCCACACCGGCATGATCCAGATGCTGGGCAAAAACTTCGCGGAGTTCTATGGCCCGGAGCGCAACAGGTATCTTGAGGCCGTCCGCAGCATGCTGGACGCCGGGATCCATGTGGCCCTGCACTCCGACGCCCCCTCCGGCCCCGTGGGCATCCAGGTCATCGACGGCGCGGTAAACCGCTACGACCGGGTGAAGAACTTCCAGTGCGACCGGACCCAGGCCGTCAGCGTGCGGGAGGCCATCCGCTGCTATACCCTGAACTCCGCCTACGCCGCCCATGAGGACCACATCAAAGGCAGCATCGAGGTGGGAAAGCTGGCGGATCTCATCATCCTCTCGGACGATATCCTGAAGATTGATCCCATGGACATCCACACCCTGAAGGTGGACCTTACCATGATCGACGGCGTGGTGGAGTATGAGCGCTGAGACGGATTTCAAAGGAAATCCCATGCGCTCCGGGCACAGACGCCGGGCAGCTTTGTGGTCTCCGCCGCGCTTTGCGCGTCGGTGCGTCTCCTAAGAATCCAACGCGCCGTTGGCGCTATCAAAACAAGACGATTGTCTTGTTTTTCATGGATTCTAGTATGAGCCCATCCGCAAGGGACATGACAGAAGCGGGATCCCTCCGGCGCAGCCGGAGGGATCCCGTTTCTACTTTTCATGGGGCGTCAGCGCGTCGGAGCCTGAAGGAGACGGCATCTGCGCTAAGAGCGCAGAAAGGCGACGCTTTCAGCGGTACCCTTCCAAGAAAAAGCGCCTGCTTTTTCTGGATAGTATCAGAGGGGCAGAACGGCGATGACCTCATCCCCGTCCATCTCGCCGGTCTCCCGGAAACCGAAGCTCCTGTAGAGGGCCCGGGCGGCGGCATTCTCCGGCTCATAGGAGAGCCAGCAGCGCTTCGCCCTCCCACAGGGGAAGGTTCGGATATAGGCCAGGGCCGCCGCCAGGGCGGATTTTCCCAGGCCCCGGCTGCCCTCAGCCTTGGTCTGCCGCGGCAGGAAGTCCCGGGCAGCTTCGCAAGGGGGAAAGAAAGCAAGGGCCCCTCCGCTCAGTCTGCAAAGGCCCGCTTCAGCTCCCCGGCGATCTCCTCCAGCACGGCCTTCGCCACGTCGAAGTACTCCCAGAGCATCAGGAAGCCGTGCATCATGCCCATCACCCGGCAGGAGCGGACGGTGTTGCCGGCCAGCCCCAGCTTCGCGGCGTAGGCTTCGCAGTCGTCCCGCAGGGGATCGAATTCGGCGGAGTAGCAGAGGGCGGGAGCCAGGTTCGTGAGATCCTTGGCCCGGCCGGGGTTCAGGCGGATGTCATTCTCGTCCGCATCCTTGCCGAGGTACTGCGCGTAGAACCACTCCAGCTGAGTCTTGGGCAGGACGTAGCCGCCGAAGCCGCAGGCCTTCACAGAGGGGGAGGTTTCATAGTCTACGCAGCCGGTGGGGGCGTAGCAGAGGATCTGGAGCCGCAGGGCGGGGCCCTTGCGGTCCCGGGTCAGCTGGGACACCACGGCGCTGAGGTTGGCGCCGGAACTGTCGCCCGCCACCGCCAGCTTGCCGCCGTCGATGCCCAGGGCCTCGGCGTTCTCATGTACCCAGCAGAGGGCCCGGTAGCAGTCCTCCGGCGCGGCGGGGAAGGGGGCTTCCGGTGCCAGGCGGTAGCCCACGTTGATGACCACGACCCCGGCGTCGTTGCAGAGCTTGCGGCAGATGGAGTCATGGCTTGCGATGTTGTGGATGGTGAAGCCGCCGCCGTGGAAGTAGAGCAGGGCGCCGTGGCCGGCCTTGGCGTCGGGCCGGTAAATGCGGATGGGCATCTCGCCCCAGGGGCAGGGGATGTCCTTGTCCTGAACGGAGTAGACGGCGGGGGACTGGGCTTTGTCGTTGTGTACGGCATCCATCGCCTGGCGGATACCCTCCACGGTAAAGGTGCTCATATCAGGGATGGCGTTGAGTGAGTCGCCGTAGAAGGCGATGACCTGAGGATCAAGCGGCATAGTACCAACTCCTATTCATTGATTTTGGGCGGCGCCCATAAGGTTTCATCCTCATTATACAGAAAGACCCGCAGCTTGCGCAAGAGGAAAATTCGCTGGGGGACCCAGCATTCTAAAGCCTCACTTTATACAAAAACCCGGTGAAAGCTTTCCAAGCGTTTGATGGCGCCAAGCGCGTCCGGTTTTGATAAGACGGGCGTGCATCCCGCACGCCGCCAGTGCGCGGCGCGCGCGGGATTTCAAAGAGGGTTTCATTGAAAATCAGGATGACTGAGCGGGGGAGAGCTGGTAAGATCAAGCGGGAAGTCCGGGGGAAGGGGGGCGGAAAATGTCGCCTCCGCCCCTTGCATCGACAGGAACTTTGTGCTATGGTAATGCCTGCCGGTCTGCGGCCGCAATTCGGGGTGCCCCCCGCGGGCAAAGGAAGGGATACGTATGGCAAAGCTGAACAATACCCACAAGGGCATCACCTTGGCCATTATCGGCCCGTCCCTCTGGGGCATCATGGGCATCTTCGTGCGCCGCCTCAGCGCCGCGGGCGTGGGGAGCACGGACATCTCCTTCCTGCGCTGCCTGCTGGCGGGCGCGGTCTTCTTCCTCATCCTTTGGTTCAAGCACCGGGAACTCCTGCGCATCGACTGGCAGGGCATCCTCATCTGCACCGTCTACGGTGCCAGCTCCTACGGCGTGTGCTTCGTCACCTACAACGTGGCAGTGGAGCGGATCCCGGTGTCCGTGGCTACGGTGCTGATGTTCATCAGCCCTGTCTGGGTCACCCTCCTCAACTGGCTGGTCTTTCACGAGAGGCCGGACAAGCTCAAGATCTTTGCCATTGTGCTCTGCTTCTGCGGGGCCATTTTGGTAGCGGACCTCCTGCATACGGACCCCACGGCCCGGATGGATCCCGCCGGCATCTTTGCCGGCGTCCTCAACAGCTTCGGCATGGCCCTGCAGCTCCTGATCCCCCGGTATTTCGCGGGGCGCTACCAGAAGGACACCATGCTGGTCTACGGCTTCCTGGGGGCGGCCCTGGTGCTGGCCTTCCTCTCGGACTTCGGCCGTATCGGCGCAGGCCTCGCCGGCAGCGACGGGCCCGCCGTGGCCCTTTGCATCCTGGCTCTTGGCATCCTCTGCACCCTGGGGGCCAACGGCTTCTATGTGAAGGCCACCGCCTACCTGGATACCACCTCCGTCAGCATCCTCTCCGCGCTGGAAGTGGTGGTGGGCAGCATCGTGGGCTTCCTGGTCTTTCACGAATCCATGCGCTTTTCCCAGGCCGTCGGCGCGGTCACCATCCTGGTGGGGGCCCTGCTGCCCAATGTGAGGGAGAAGCTCCGCCGCAAAAAACTGCCTGACTAAAAGAACACGCCGCCGGAACTTGTTCCGGCGGCGTTTCCGCGTTTTCATACGAAAACCCGATAATACTAGAATCCATTAAAAACAAGACAATCGTCTTGTTTTGATAGCGCCAACGGCGCGTTGGATTCTTATGAGACGCACCGACGC
>CAMBID010000039.1 GCA_945867445.1 uncultured Clostridia bacterium
CTATATTTTACCACACTTGCCTTTATTTCGCATCTTTTCTGTGCGGTATTGCCCTAGGATAAGATCGAGGCGCAATATCGACTGGCGAAACTGTGGGGAAGGCAGACGCGAAAAAGGGCCGCCCTGGCGGGCGGCCCTCAGGCGATGTGGTTTTGGGGGACTACGGGAGGTAGTTCAGCGGGTTTTTGGCCACGCCGTTGACCCGGATCTCAAAGTGGCAGTGGTTGCCGGTGGAGTTTCCGGTAGATCCCATCTTCGCGATCTGCTGGCCCTTGTAGACGTGCTGCCCCACCGAGACCAGCAGCCTGGAGTTGTGGCCGTAATAGGTCACGACGCCGTTGCCGTGGCTGATCTGGACCAGATAGCCGTAGCCGCGCATCCAGCCGGCGTAAAGGACGGTGCCGCCGTCCGCCGCGTAGATAGGAGTGCCATGGCGGTTGGCAATGTCAATGCCCTTGTGGTTGGTGGAGCCGATGCCGCCCGGGGACTTCCGGCCGCCGAAGTAAGAGGTGATGGAGCCGGAGGCAGGCCAGCGGAAGGAGCCGGTGGGCAGCCAGGTGGGCCGCTCCTTGGTGCCCCGGAGCCGCTGCTCCGTCACAGGCTCCTGCAGCTCGGTGTAGGAGAGGACGGTGCGCTCGGTCTCCTCGCCGTTGATATAGGTGACGTTGGCCACCACGTCGGCCTTGCCGTAAACGCCCTTGGACGTCACCTTGTAGTCGCCCTGGTAGAGGTCGGCGCTGTCGGTGTAGGCCACATCATAGGGGATATCCGCCACATAGCGCTCCTGCTCCGTCACGGTGAGGGTCAGGTAGGGCACGGCGGCGGAGAGGGTCAGCACCTCGCCGATGGAGAGGCGGTTGGGATCGTAGCCCGGGTTCATGGCCAGAAGCTCCTTGGAGGTCATGCCGTGGTCCTCCGCGATCTCCGACCAGGTGTCGCCCTTCTTCACGGTGTAGGTAACCTCTTCTGTCTTGGTGCTGTAGAGGAGCTCGGCAAGGTACCCCAGGTTCATGATCTTCTCCGTGGGATAGTAGCCCTCCCGGACCTCCACCTTCTCCCGGAAATCGCAGGAGATCGTGTTCTCGCTGCTGACGCCGTACTTGAGCTGCTGCTGCAGCTCCTCCAGCGCGCCCTCGTAGGGGGTGGCGCCGATGAGCTCATCGTCCACGTAGAGGCCGTAGCCATAGGTGACAAGACCGATCTCCTCGGAGAGCTCCTCCTCCAGGGTGTCGCCGTCCACCAGCTCGCTGCGGGGGAGGATGGCGGTGGCATAGCGGATGAGGTTCTCGGAGATGGTGTAGCTGCCCCCCAGAGCCTGGCTGGTGCGGCGCTCCAGGTCGCTGGCGGCGGCCCGGGCAGCCCGGACAGAGTCCACCTTGCCCAGCTCCTGCCCGTCGTAGCTCACCACGGTGCCCACGGTGAAGAAGGAGAAGAAGCCCACCACCAGCACCACCGCGGCGGCAGCGCCCAGGAAGAGCAGGGTGTGGGCCCGGCGGTGCTCCACGGGGCGGCGGCTGGCAGTCCGGGAAATCCGGCTGCGGCGGTGGAAGAGCTTCCGCTCCCGGAGGCGGCTGCCCAGCATGGGCAGCATGCCCCGGCCAAAGAGCAGCAGCTGGATGGGCAGGCGGTTGGACTCCGGGAAGCGGCGCGCCTTCTCCTCCCGTCCGATGCTGTGAAGACGCCGGCGGATGTGGCTCATCCACTCCGAGAGGTTCCCGGTAAAGGCCGGGACGGCCTCCTTGCCGGCGCTCTTCTCCGTTACCGGGGCATAGACCACGGGGCCCTCCTCCCGCCGGGGAGTCCGGGGCTTGCGGGGGGACCTGAAGGCATGGGACCTGGCCGGGGCCGCGTCGGTCCGGGTGGGTCCGGGCGCCGGAACGGTCTTCGCCGGTTCGGCCTTGGCGGGCCCGGCGGTCTCCGTCAAGACGGGGGCGGGCTTCTCCGGGAGGGCCTCCGCTCTCTGGCGGCGGCGGTGCCGGCGGCGGGCCAGACGCAGCTCCGTCTCCCAGCGCTCCAGCCGCTGGCGCAGGGTCAGAATGTCCTTTTCTTTCATCGTTGCGTTCATGGATTGCTCCTTTGCGGGGATGCCCCCAAGGGGGCAGGGATATCGTCCCCAGGCGGGGGCGGAAAAGTTACATTTTGTTACCGTTTATCATACTGTTTTTTTTCGCCAGCGTCAACCCCTAATTCATGGGTATCATTCCTTCCCTCGCCCCAAGATGGGGGAAACGGCGGCTTTTGTCAAAACGTTTACAATTTTTATTGAATCTGCGGAGACAGTGGCATATAATGTTTATGCTGTTTTGATTCCCCGGCGCCCGGCGCCGGAAATTCTGACTGATGGAGGGAAACCCACTATGTTCAAGGAACTCATTGAGAAGCTGAAGGCTCATCCCCGGACCATCGTCTTCACCGAGGGCACCGACCCCCGCATTCTGGAGGCTTCTGCCCGGCTGCTGTCCGGCACCTTCCTGACCCCCATCCTCGTGGGCAGCGAGGAGGCCGTGAAGGCCGCCGCCGAGAACTGCGGCTTCAACATCCGCGGCGCCCAGATCATCGACCCCGCCACCTATCCCCGCATGGATGAGATGGTGGCCACGATGGTGGAGCTCCGCAAGGGCAAGATGAGCCCGGATCAGTGCCGCGAGGCCCTGCAGAAGGGCAACTACTTCGGCACCATGCTGGTGAAGATGGGAGAGGCCGACTGCCTGCTGGGCGGCGCCACTTACTCCACCGCCGACACCGTCCGTCCCGCTCTGCAGCTGGTCAAGACCAAGCCCGGCAACAAGATCGTCTCCTCCTGCATGATCCTGGTGCGCACCAACGCCACCGGCGGCAGCGAGGTCATCGCCATGGGCGACTGCGCCATCAACATCGATCCCACCGCCGACGAGCTGGTGGAGATCGCCACCGAGTGCGCCCACTGCGCCCGCGCCTTCGGCATCGAGCCCAAGGTGGCCATGCTGAGCTACTCCACGCACGGCTCCGGCAAGGGCCCCACTGTGGACAAGATGCGGGAGGCCACCGAAAAGGTCAAGGCCACCAACCCCGACTTCGACATCGACGGCGAGATGCAGTTCGACGCCGCCGTCTCCCCCGTGGTGGGCCAGCTGAAGTTCCCCGGCTCCCCCGTGGCGGGCTACGCCAACACCTTCATCTTCCCCGACATCAACGCCGGCAACATCGGCTACAAGATCGCCCAGCGCCTGGGCCACTTTGACGCTTACGGCCCCGTCCTGCTGGGCCTGAATGCCCCCATCAACGACCTCTCCCGGGGCTGCAACGCCGCCGAGGTCTACTCCATGTCCATCATCACCGCCAGTCTCTGCAAGGATTGATACGAAAACCGGATCAAAAGCTTTCAAAGTTTTTGATCCGGTTTTTATGATGCGGCGCGGCGTGCAGGATGCACGCCGCCAGTGCGCGGAGCGCACTGGATTTCAGAGGGAAGGATTGTATTTGAAATCAGCATGAAGGATTTTTCGCCGCGTACAGGAGGGGAAGCAACCTTTCCGAAGGGGAAGCCGTCCCAGGGTGCGCCGCGGCGAAAAATGATCCCTTTGGCTTTTGGAGGTCCTTTCCGGGGAGCTCGCCGCCGCGCGGTGCCGCAGCAGGGGCGGGGAATCGACAATTTTCAGCGAATCCACTGATTTTTCCCTTGCAAACGGCGGATTTCCCTGTCATAATAGACACAGCGAAACGCGCAGCGTGAACCGGATACTTGACAGGGAGGTTTTAAGAATATGGGTAAATTTGTCATCCGCAAAACCGCCACCGGCATCAAGTTCGACCTGAAGGCCGCCAACGGCGAGGTCATTGCCACGTCGGAGGTCTACACCTCCGAGGACGCCTGCCGGAACGGCATCGCCAGCGTGAAGAAGAACGCCCCCATCGCGGGGGTGGAGGACCAGACCGCCAAGGACTTTTCCCCGGAGAAGCACCCCAAGTTCGAGATCTATCTCGACAAGGCCGGGGAGTACCGCTTCCGGCTGAAGGCCGGCAACGGCCAGATCATCGCGGTGTCCGAGGGCTACAAGGCCATGGCCGGCTGCCGCAACGGCGTCGCCAGTGTGAAGAAGAACGCCCAGGATTCCCCGGTGGTGATGATAGAGGATTGAGAAGACGCCCCGGGCATTGCCCCGGGGCGGTCCTCTTTTCCGCGTGGCTCACCCCAGCGCCGTGTCCAGCAGCATCATAAGGAGAAAGCCCGCGAGATACCCCTGGCTGCCGCCGCCCTGGGCCTGGGGCAGGAGTTCCTCTGCGGTGACGTAGAGCATGGCGCCGGCGGCGAAGGCCAGGAGCCAGGGCATGCAGAGATCCGCCGCCCCGGCCACCGCCACTACCGCGATGCCAAAGACCGGCTCCACCGCGCCGGAGAGGGCCGCGATGCCGAAGGCCCGCCGCCGGGAGAGGCCCTCCTGCCGGAGGGGCAGGGACACCGCCGCCCCCTCCGGAAAGTTCTGCACCCCGATGCCGAGAGCCAGGGCCGCCGCCGGGGCAAAAATGCCGCTCTCCGCCGCCAGGGCGCAGCTAAGGCCCACCGCCATCCCCTCCGGAATGTTGTGGAGGGTGATGGCCGTCACCAGGAGCGCCGTCTCCCGGGAGATCTGCCCCTCCGGACGGCGCAGGCGGGGCAGCCATGCGTCCAGGGCCCAGAGGAACAGCGCCCCCGCCGCCAATCCCGCGCCTGCCGGCAGCCAGGGGGGGAGGCCCAGACCGGCGGCGCGCTCCATGGCGGGCAGCAGCAGGCTCCAAACGCTGGCCGCCGTCATCACGCCTGCGGCGAAGCCCAGCAGCCACCGCCGCAGACGGGCCCGGGGTTCCAGGGGAAAAAGGAAGATCGTGGCCGCCCCCAGCGTGGTCATCAGAAAGAGGAACAGCGTTCCTCCGGCGGCCCAGATCAAGGCTCGATCCATTGTTGCATCCCTCCTGTTGCGGGCGCGGAGGGTCCTCCCAGCACGCGCCCTGTGACAGCATACGCCGCCGCCCCCAGGCGGGTGCAGAGGGAATTTTACGGCAGAGGGAATTTTATGAGAAGCCCCTTGCTTTTCTCGCCGGAATGTGATAGGCTACGCTTATGGCAAGTTCCCCGGAGAGGGGGACGAAGCGTCTGACTCATATAGTCCCGCTGCGGCTTTCGGCCTATGGCGCGGGAGTTTCTACGGGGCCGCCCAAGGCCCGGCTATGAGTGTCCGACGGGTAGTTTCTACCTGACGGGCGCTCTTTTTCGTTGCAAACTTCGAGCCGAAGGAGGGAAATATCATGGCACTGACCATTCTGAAAGGCAGCATCGTCTCTGCCCCCGCCCTGGGGGAGCTGGAGATCACGGAGCGGGGCTACCTCGTGGCCGAGGAGGGAAAGATCGTGGGCGTCTTTCCCCGGCTCCCGGAGGAGTACGCCGCCGCCCATGTGGAGGACTGGGGGGAGGCCCTGATCCTGCAGTCCTTCGCGGACCTGCACCTCCATGCCCCCCAGTATCCCATGATGGCCATGGGCATGGACCTGCCCCTGCTGGACTGGCTGGAGACCTATGCCTTCCCCACGGAGAGCCGCTGCGCGGATGAAGGCTATGCCCGGGAGCTCTACCGGCGGCTTGCCCGCGATCTCGTGAAAAACGGCACCACCCGGGTCTCCATCTTCTCCTCCCTTCATCGCCCGGCGACCCTGATCCTCATGGAGGAGCTGGAGCGGGCCGGGGTGCAGGGCTTCGTGGGCAAGGTGAACATGGACCGGAACGGCGGGGAGCATCTGCAGGAGACCACGGAGGAATCCATGACCGAGACCCTCCGCTGGCTGGAGGAATGCCAGGACTTCCGGGGGCTCCGCCCCATCCTGACACCCCGCTTCACCCCCTCCTGCACGGATGCGCTGATGGCGTTTTTAGGGGAGCTGGCCCGGGAGCGGGACCTCCCGGTGCAGTCCCACCTCTCCGAGAACCGGGCGGAGATGGAGCTGGTGGGCAGGCTCCATCCGGACTGCCGGCAGTACTGGGAGACCTACGCCAAGTTCGGCCTCTGGAAGGAGGGCGCCCTCATGGCCCACTGCGTCCACAGTGACCGGCGGGAGCGGGATGCCATGCGCTCCTCCGGCGTCACCGCCGTCCACTGCGCGGCCTCCAACAATGGCCTCTGCTCCGGCATCGCCCCGGTGCGGGTGATGCTGCAGGAGGGCGTGAAGGTGGCTCTCGGCAGTGACGTGGCCGGGGGCGACCGGCTGAGCCTCTGCGACGGCGTGGCCATGACCCTGCGGGCCTCCAAGGACCGGAGAATTCTCGACAACTGGGAAACTGAGGCCCTGACGGTGCCGGAGGCCTGGTATCTCGGCACCTCCGCCGGGGCAGAGTACTCCGGCGACGCTCCGGGCTTCGCCCCGGGGAACCCCCTCCACGCCATGGTGCTGGATGACAGCCGGCTTCCCGGCGCCGGGGAGCTCAGCGTCCGCCAGCGCTTTGAGCGCTGCGTCTACTACCGGCAGGAGAATGCCGTCCAGGCCGTCTGGAGTGCCGGAAGAAAGGTCTACGGGGCGGAATAACGGAAGAAGGAAAGCGCCCCGGCATATGCCGGAGGCGCTTTCTTACCGGTCCTGCTCCTGACGCCGGAGATCGTCCGGCGCCGCCTGGCCCCCCTCCGCCAGGAAGGAGGAGAAGGGGCAGCCCTTCCCCTGGATGGCAGACTCCGCCCTCTCGCTCATGGGGTTGGAGGCGCGGGCGGATCAGCCTCCGGCGGATTACCGTGAGATGTACCTGACCATGGCCCGGGCGGCGGAGGAGAGCCTGCGCATCCTTATCGAGGCCCGGGAGAAGTGCGGGGAGATCT
>CAMBID010000040.1 GCA_945867445.1 uncultured Clostridia bacterium
AGAAGAACTCCAGCTCCATCTGCTCGAACTCGCGCACGCGGAAGATGAAGTTGCCCGGGGTGATCTCGTTGCGGAAGGACTTGCCGATCTGGCCGATGCCGAAGGGCAGCTTGCGGCGGGTGGTGCGCTGGACGTTGCCGAAGTTCACGAAGATGCCCTGGGCGGTCTCAGGACGGAGGTAGACGGTGTTCTTGGCGTCCTCGGTGACGCCCTGGAAGGTCTTGAACATCAGGTTGAACTGCCGGATGTCGGTGAAATTGTGCTTGCCGCAGGTGGGGCAGGGGATGGCATGCTCCTCCACGAAGTCCTTCATCTCCGCCTGGGTGAAGGCGTCGATGGGCTTCTCCAGGGCAAAGCCGTTGGCCTCGCACCAGTCCTCGATGAGCTTGTCGGCCCGGAAGCGCTCCTTGCACTCCCGGCAGTCCATCAGGGGATCGGAGAAGCCCGCCAGATGCCCGCTGGCCACCCAGGTCTGGGGGTTCATCAAAATGGCGGCGTCCAGACCCACGTTATAGGGGTTCTCCTGCACGAACTTCTTCCACCAGGCCTTCTTGATGTTGTTCTTCAGCTCCACGCCCAGGGGGCCGTAGTCCCAGGTGTTGGCAAGGCCCCCGTAGATCTCGCTGCCAGGGAAGACGAAGCCCCGGTTTTTGCACAGGGCCACGATCTTGTCCATGGTCTTCTCGGTGTTCTTCATGTCGATTTCTCCTTTTCACTGAAAATTTTCAGGTCTTCGTGTTCTCATGGGGTCTCTTCCTTCGGCGGCAGGACCTCCGCCGTGTTCAGAACGCCGTCCCGCCACTCCCCGTCGCAGACGCCGTACCACCAGAAGTCCGTGCCGTCCCAGCAATCGTAGTGGATGGCGTAGGACTCCCCCGATGTGACAGACATCGGGCACTCGTTCCCCGGCAGGGTGCCGCCGCTGCGCTCCCATTGGGAGAAGTCACCGTAGGCGTCCCGCAGCCGCCAGAATTCCCCGCTGCGGACGATGCCGTGCCGGGGGATGCCGATCTCGCCATAGTAGATGGCGGCGTACTCTTTGCCCGCTATCGTGACCGTTGTGGGTTCCAGCAGCCCGTCCCCCCGCAGGTCCCGGCAGAGGACGTCCCCGCCGTAGCGGTTTTTCAGCTGCCGCCCCATGCTGGGGACGGAGGACGTATAGTAATCCATGCCGTAGGGGTCGGCGTGAGCGGCGCCGAAGATACCCATGACCCGCCTGCGCCCCAGGGCTTCGTACTCGCTCCGGAAGTTCTCTGCCAGCACATTCTCCCGGTAGGCATTGTCCCGGGAGAGGAGGGTTTCGTCCCAGCCCGAATAGAAGGACTCCGCCTGCTCCACCGCCCGTTTCGCCTTCCGGTACTCCGCGGAATCCTGCTTCCCCTCCTTCCGGAGAAGGGCCAGGCAGAAGCTCCCGGTGCTTTGATACTGGTGCTCCAGGTCGATGCCGTGGAACACCGTCTCCGGGCAAGTCTCCCTCAGCGCGCGGTAGAAATTTTCCGTCTCCGGCGTCTGGGAGAGGGTGCCCGCCCAGTTCCGGTAGACCAGGTCCCAGAAGGCCTCGTTCCCGGTGGTCATCCAGCGGTTCAGCAGGATAGCGGTGGGCTCCCCCAGCTCCAGAAAGAGGTCCCGGTCCCCGGCGGCGTAGCGCGCCTGCCAGAGGGCCAGCTCCCGCGCCTTGCAAAGGGGGTCGTCGTGGCTCTCCCCGCAGAGGAGGATCTGCCTCTCCGCCCGGGTGGACAGGGAGATCGCCGCGAGAATGAGGCAGAGGGCCAATAAAAGGAAGCCAGCCCGCTGCCGGAAGGTTTTCCGCATTTCTCCTCCTCTCCCTGTCGGGGCATAGAAAAACGCCCCGAGCCGGTTAAGCTCAGGGCGAATCGTAACGATCCGTGGTTCCACCTGAATTTGGACGCATCCACACTCTTTCGCCGTTAACGGGGCTTCCGGCGGGCATTTCCTCCCGCGGCTCCGGGCTGCCAGACCCATCCTCGCCTGTAGGCTTTCAAGATAGCATCTTTTTTCGCCCCCGTCAAGAGGAAAATCGGCAGGCTCTGCCCCAAAACGGGGGGAAGTTATCCACATCCGGGAAAAGAATGGGGAAACCCGCTGCCTGTCTCCCCTTCCAAAGGGGCCGGCGCCCGGCCCGGCGGCGGCCGGCTGACCAACCGGGGGTGCGATGAGCAGGGGCGGATCGCATCCGCCCGCTGCCCGGGCGGTTGGGCGAAACTCTGTCGGGATGGTCCCGGCCTCCCCCTCCCTTCACGTCAGGGGAGGAGCGCCGCGTCCCCGGCGGCGTCCACCTTCACCCGGCCGGCTTCCTGCTCCTTCCGGTAAAACCGAACGGTCCACTCCCCGGTTTTCAGGTCAAAGTTCCCGTAGGCCGCGTCATAGCTGCCGTCGAAGACCTCCTCCGCCCGCTCCACGGCTTCCGCCTCCGTCAGGGCGTCTCCGCCCAGCTCCGCGGTATCCAGAATGGTCAAAATTTCGTCCCGCCACTTGGCGTCCCAGACGGCGCCGTTCATCGTCCCGCTCTGGGGCCGGAGGGTGTAGCTCCCCGGCACGCCCTCAAAGATCAGGATGAGCCACCGATCCCCCTCCCGGGCCTCGGTGAGCTTTCCGCCGGATGGCAGCTCCACCTCCGTGAAGTCCACCCCAGTGCCGCACATGCCGAAGCCCTCCGGCCAGGCATTCAGAAAGAAGCAGCAGTCGCCGTCCCCCTCCTTCCAGAAGAGGATCCCCTCGCTGGTACCGTCACGGGGCTGTGCGAGCTGCCAGTCCCAGCCCTCCGGCAGCGTCAGCTTCATGGAGACATACCCGTTCTCATACTCCGCCAGGACGCCCTTTTCCTGCCAGTTCTCCCCAAAGGGCGACGCCGCCTCCAACAGCGCGGCCTGCCGGATGTCCTCCGAGGTCCCGCAGGGATCGGGCCCATCCGCGCCGGGACTGCTCTCCCCGCACCCCGCCAGCAGGGCAAGGCTCAGAAGCAGGGCAAAAAATCCGCGTTTTCTCATGGGATCCTATCCTTTCTTGTTCCATTCTGCCCGGTCAGACGCAAGGAGGAAAGGATTTGTTCCCGGCAATGGGAAAAATCTCCCGGTAAAAGAAGGAGCCGCCCATCCGGGCGGCTCTTGCGGATAGTTACCGCTTGCTGCGGTCGTAGGCGATGATGACCCGGCGGTTGGGGTCCACGCCGGTGGAGTAGGTGGTAACGTAAGGCGTTTCCTGCAGCGCCGTGTGGATCACATGGCGCTCGTAGGCGTTCATGGGCTCCATGGTGACGTTCCGGCGGTAGCGGACGGCCTTCTCAGCCATTTTTTCCGCCAGGCGGCAGAGGCTCTGCTCCCGGCGCTCCCGGTAGTTCTCCGCGTCCAGCTGGATGCGGCAGCGGCGGTCGCCGCTCCGGTTCACGGCGTAGCTCGTGAGCTGCTGGATGGCGTCCAGGGTCTCGCCCCGGCGGCCGATGAGGGCGCCCAGGTTCTTCCCCTCCAGAATGACCTTGTAGCGGCCCTTCTCCGGTTGATAGATCCGGATCTCGGCCTCGGCCTCCATCTGCCGGAGAAGGCCGGTGAGGAACTGCTTGATGGCCTGGGCCTTGGCGTCGTCCACCTCCTCGCCCAGGGGGGCGGGGGTCAGGGACGCGGGGCGCTCGATCTCAGGCAGGTCCTCCTTGGCCTCGGGCTTGGGCTCCGCCTTGGGCTTCTCGCTCTTGGGGGGACGGGGCTTCTCCTGCTTTGCGGGACGCTCGCTTCTCTGGGGCCGCTCCGCCCTGGGGGCGGCGGGCTGGGGCTCCGCGATGGGCTCGGGACGGACGGGCTCCGTGGGGGCCTCCTCCATCTCCTCGCCGTAGGTAACGCGGATGACGGCCGGGGAAGCGCCCAGGCCCAAAAAGCCGCTCTTTGCCCGTTCCAGCACCCGGACGGAGACGTCGTCCCGGTCCATGTTCAGCTGGGCCAGGGCCTTGGCCAGGGCCTCCTCCACGGTCTTTCCGCTGACATCAATATAACTCATGGCTCCATCGCTCCTTACTCGTCGTCATGTTCCCGGAAAGCGCGGCCACGGGCGTAGGGACGGTCGCCCACGCGGCCGGCCTCGGTGGTGCTGGCCTTCTTCTGGCCGCCCTTCTTCTTGTCCTCCGCCTGTTGGCGGGCACGCTCCCGCTGCCGGGCCTTGGCCTCGTTCTGCTGCTGGATCTGGCGCTGACGGGCCTCCTCCTGCCGGGCCTTGCGGCTCTCGGTGATGGCGCGGGCGCGCTCCTCCTCCGCCTCCTGGATCTTTCGGATGTAGACTTTGTTGAGGATGAAATCCTGGACGGCAGAGAAAACGCTCTGAGCCAGCCAGTAAAGAGACAGGGCCGCGGGCAGGGTGTAGCCGATCCAGAGGGTCATGAGGGGCATGATGAGAAGCATGGTCTTGTTGGTGGCGGCGGCTGCGGCCTCCTTGGACTGGCCCATCATGCTGATCTTCATGGCGATGACCTGGGAAGCGGCTGCCAGCAGCACCATGAGGATGATGCCCACGGCGGCCCAGGCAAGGCCGCTGGTCTTGATCATGTTCAGGGCATCCGCGGCGGAGGAGCCCAGGTCGATGCCCAGGAAGTGGTAATCCAGGTGCATCCAGCCGTCAATGCCGCTGGCAAGCTCCGGATGCTGGGTGTTGATGATATTGACCAGGTTGATCTGGCCGTAGGGGCTGAACTGGTTAAACCCGTCCTTCAGGACGGCGATGCCCTCCTTGTCATAGGTGAGGATGGTGCTCATGTCCACGCCGGCGGCCATGGCTTTCTCCACCAGGGTCTGGCAGACATCCTTGCCAATCATCATAAAGTGGGTGATGGGCTGACGGATGATGTAGTAGAGGGCGATAAGGATGGGCATGGGAAGGAAGCTCCAGAGGCAGCCGCTCATGGGGTTAATGCCGTTCTCCTGATAGAGCTTCTGCTGCTCCTCCGCCAGCTTCTCGCGGTTGTTGGCGTAGCGCTTCTGCAGCTCCTGCATCTGGCCGGACACCATGTTCATGCGGATCATGCTGCGTCTGCTCTTCATCATGAAGGGCAGCAGCACCAGCTTCACCACCAGGGTGAAGAGGATCAGGGCCACGCCGTAGGAGCCGGTGAGGTTATAGAACGCTCTTGTCAGCCACGCAAAGGGGTAGCAGATCCAGTAACCAAGGGTAGAAAACATAGACTTTCCTCCGAATTTTAATGACGCGGGCCCCGCGCGATGCGCCCGCTCGCCGTCCCTCCGGACGGCAGGGGAAAGGCCGGGGCCTCCCGGCAGGGAAAAGCGGGACCCGTCCCGGTTTTCTTTCCGGAAAGCGCCCCTGCGGGGGGAACTGGGATCACGGAAGCCCGCCGGATACCGGCAGGCCGCAAAGCCGAAAGAAATGACCGCGGCGAGGATTTTTTCGTCAGAGCAAGCCGCTTTTCCGCAGGGATCCTTTCTGGATTTCAAGGCAAAGCAGCGAAGCGCTGGCGCAGAAAGACCGCTGCGGGGTCAGGGAACAGGATCGTAGCCGCCTTTGTGGAATGGGTGGCAGCGGAGGAAGCGCCGCAGGGCCAGCCAGCTCCCCTTGAGAGCCCCATACTTCTCCAGCGCCTCCAGGGCGTACTGGGAGCAGGTGGGGATATAGCGGCAGCAGGGCGGCCGCCAGGGGGAGATCGCCTTGCGGTAGAACTTCACAAGAGCGATCAGGACGCGCTTCATGCCTTGTCCTCCCGGAGCATGCAGAGCTCGGCGCAGAGCTTCCGGTAGCTCTCCCGGAGCCGGGGGAAGGGCACGGAGAGGGTCCTCCCCCGCGCTACCACCACGATATCCCAGCCGGGGGTCAGGTTCCCCTCCTCCAGCCGAACGGCTTCCCGCAGGCGGCGGCGGGCCCGGTTGCGGACCACGGCCTTTCCCAGCTTGGTGGAAACGGTGAAGCCATAGCGGTTTCGCCCCAGGCGGTTGCGGCAGCAGTAGAGCACCATGCAGCGGTCCACCGCCGTGGCGCCCTTGCGGTAGAGGCGGCGGAAGTCCCGGTTTTCCTTCAGCGTAACAGCGGCCTTCACGGGCCTCTCCCTCCTTCGCTCAAAGCCTGTCCCCTTCCGGGAGCCCCGAAAAGCTCAGGATGCTCCGATAGGGACGGAGGAATGGAAGCTCCCACCGTCCCTGAAGGGTTTTATGATTTCTGTTCCCGTGCGGCCGTGATCAGTAGCTCAGACGGGCGCGGCCTTTGGCACGACGGCGGGCAAGGACCTTGCGGCCATCGGCGGTAGCCATGCGCTTGCGGAAGCCATGGACCTTGGAGCGATGCAGCTTCTTGGGCTGATAGGTACGTTTGGTTGCCATGCGGAAACACCTCCCTGATTTTCTTGGAAAGACCGCCGTCCCTCGCGCTGGGCGTCGGCGGCACTGCCCGACGGGGAGAGTCCTCCCTCCCCGCGGCACACTGATTCAGGCGTCCTGTGAGGACGCATCGTTCAGTATACCGTTTTTTTTCCGGGGTGTCAACAGGAATTTCCCCGCTTTCCGCCTTTTTCCCTCCCGGCCGTTTTCCGTTCCCCATGGTCCATGACCCGCGCTTCCCTGGCTTTCCCCCCTCCGCCCCCGGGAAAGGACCGAAGAAGCTGTTGAAACTTTCCGCTTTATATTTAGAATATGTGTTGTGTTCCCTTGCGTTTTGTGGTATATTTAATATTGGGTTAAAACTGCCGTTCGGGAAGCACGCAAACCTTCTCCTTCCCGGCGGACAGATCGCTTCCAGACCACCAAGACAAAGAGAGGTGTTTCCACTTTGAATTCCATCGCAGACGTATGGAACAGCGTCCTC
>CAMBID010000041.1 GCA_945867445.1 uncultured Clostridia bacterium
CGCCGCCGAGACCCCGGCCCTCCGCTTCACCACCGCCCAGGCGCTGACGGCCCTGTGGCTCCTGGGCGCGGCGGGCATGGCCCTCTGGTTCGTTCTCTCCAACCTCCGCTTCGCCCGCTTCCTGCGCCGCGGTCGGATCCCCCTGGCCCGGCCGGACTGCCCCCTCCCCGTCTACCTGGTGGAGGAGGGCCTGCCCTCCCCCTGCCTTGCGGGCCTCCTGCGCCCCGCCGTCTACCTGACCCCCGCCGTGGCCGGGGATGCGCGCCGGGAGCGCCACGTCCTGGCCCACGAGCTGACCCACGCCCGGCACCTGGATCCCCTCTGGAGCTTCCTCCGCTGCCTCTGCCTCACGGTCTACTGGTTCGATCCCCTGGTCTGGATCGCCGCCCACGCCTCCCGCAGCGACTGCGAGCTGGCCTGTGACGAGGGCGCCCTCCGCCGCCTGGGGGAGGGGGAGCGCATCCCCTACGGCGAGACCCTGCTCTCCCTGATCCCCGTGGGCCGCTCGGACCCCATGCTCTCCGCCACCACCATGACGGCGGGGAAGCGCCAGCTCCGGGAGCGCATCCGCCGCATCGCCTCCGGCCACCGGCAGGCGGCCCTGGCGGTCTTCGCGGTGCTCTGCGCGGCGGCCATCCTCTGCGCCGCCACCTTCACCGGCTCCGCCGCCGACCGCGCCTTCGGCCCCGACGGCGTCCTCTCCGGCAGCGAGATCCAGTACTTCAACGAGACCTTCTTCAACCAGGAGGAGGATCCCGCCGCCATCCGCAGCCACTTCCTGGCCTGCGAGTATGAGCGCCCCGAGGACATCGACCTCTACCAGCTCTTCTACTGCGGCGTCCCGGTGGCGGCAGACGATACCCATGCCGAGGAGCTGCGCCTTGCTGAGAACGGCCCCGATGCCTCCTGCCCCACGGACATCCTGCCGGTCAGCGCCATGGACGAAGTTCTCCGCCAGTATACCGGCAAGGGCTTCCAGGACATGGATATGACCACCCTGAAGGGCTTCGATTATCCCGAGGAGGGCTACTACACCCACGCCCACGGCGATACCAACTTCGCCACCGAGATCCAGGTCTTCGCCGGGGAGCGGGAGGGCGACACGGTCACCCTCTACTACACGCTCCTGTGGGCACCGTCCGACTGGCACCGCCTCACCTTGCAGGAGGGGGAGGACGGCAGCTATCAGTTCCGCTCCAACCTCCCCTGCGAAAAGCCCGCCATCGCCCCCCGGCTGCCGGAGACGGAGCCGGTGCGGAAGCTCTCCCTGGCGGACGCCCGGGCGGTGGAGCCCCGGGAAATGCCCCTCACCCGCCGCAGCAGCGACTGCCAGGAGCGGGGCGGCGGCTGTCGCGTCCCCGGCGAGGACGGGGAGGACTATGCCATCCACCCCTACCGCTCCACGGACGGCAAGATCTATGTGGCGGTGATCCGGGACGAGGGGATGACCAGCGGCCCGGACGGGCGGGAGATCACAGCCTGGGAGGCTGACTGCTTCCTCACCGTCCCGGAGCCGGAGATCATACCCCAGACCCCTGACAGCGTGGAGCTGGATTTCTTCCGGGACCTTTTCGGCTACAGCGGCTTCACGGTCCGGTACTATAATGAGGACCGGGACGAGATCCAGGACTACTACTACCTGGCAGAGGGTGGCGTGCCGTATCTCCTGCTGCGGGTCAACAGCGGATGGCTGGACCAGATCGACCTGGACGGCGACGGGGTGGACGAGCTCTACAACAGCGACGGCCTCCTCTACTTCCTCCGGGACGGCACGGTCTATGAGGCGGATGTGAAGTCCCTGCTCCAGACCGCCTGGCCGGACTTCGATTATTGGGATTGGTCGTATCTGGACCGGAACTACCGCCATATCCAGCTCTCCGGCCTCGTCCGGATGCCGGAGTGGGGCGAGTACCGGGGCGAGGAGGGGCACGCGGACATCCTCCGCTACCTCTATTTTGACGGCGAGAGCCTCCTGGCGTACCGGGAGCTCCAGAACGTCAGCTATACCGACCACCTGGCCAGCACCGTCTCGGTCCCCGGCGACGTGGCCGCCGCCGCCAAGGCCCGGACCCTGGAGAACTTCCATCAGGTGGAGGAGAGCTGCCCCGACGCCCAGCCCGACGACTGGCGGGTCACCGCCGTCACCCTGGAAGATACCATCCCCCTGCAGGATGGCCGCAGCGTGGAAATTTACCGGGTCTCCGGCAGCTACCACGCCGCCGCCCCTGCCCGGCTGGTCCGCGCCGGCAGCGCGCAGATCGACGAGGACGCTTGGTTCAGCGGCTACGGCGACTGCTCCCCGTACCTTACCTTTGTGGTGAGCGGCGAAAAGCGGGCTCTGGTGGAGAGCAGCCTTCCCAGCGATTGCAGCCCGGATTCCACAGCCTTCTCCGCCGCCGTGACGGAGCTCCTGCTGGAGCAGGGCTATGTGGAGCTCTCAGACCTGGACCAGGAGACCCTGGTGAGCTACTTCTACTTCCGCTATTACGACTGCCTGGACCGTATCGCCCAACTCCCGGAAGCGGACTGGGACGGCCTCCTGAACAGCATCCGGAACTACTATGACCGCTCCTACTTCAAGGACACCATGTATAACCTTCTCCACAGCCCCGGCGGCCTCACCGAGGACGCCGCCCGCTGCTACCGCCGTCTCCTGTATCTTGAGAACAGCGACGAGAGCCGCATCCCCATCAGCGTGGAGCTCATGTGCGACGCCGCCATCGGAGAGCGCTATGAGTCGGTCCGCGGTGACGCGGACTACGCTGCCGCTGACCTTTCGGGCTGGCAGGGTTATGGCCCTGTCCGTGTGGCGGACTACCAGGATTTCCACGGCCTCCATCTGGAGGTCTATCGGGTGGAGTACTACTACGAGTGCTGCTATCCGGAAAATCTCCCCGGCGACATTGGCGGCAAGGTGGTGGGGAAGCGGCTCATCCCGTCTCCCGACGGCAGCGCCTATGTTCTCTTTGAGGTGAAGGAGGACCTCCACCGGGTCCGCCTGGGGGATACCGACATCCCGGGCATCGACCCGGAGAGCGATCCCACTGCCTTCCGGAGAGCGCTGGAGGACTACTTCCGCACGGAGCATCCCGGCGAGATCGAGGGCCTGGGCCAGGACGTCCGCACGGAGCCCGGCGTGCCCCTCTCCCTCTGGGACCGGGGCAGCCACCAGGCCGTGGAGGACTACCTCGCAAGCTACATCGGCGCCTTCCAGACCTCCTCCCTGCAGGTTTTGGACGGCGGCTGGGAGCTCTGGACCTATGAGAAGGACGGCTCCTGGTATTTGTTCCTGGTGAGCCGGGACGGAAAGTACGCTCAGCTTCCCCTGCCGGTCTATGACGGCTCCCTCCGCTATGCCGAGCCCACCACGACCTACCAGAGCGGCGGGCCGGTCAGATGGGAGGCCCGGGTCCCCCAGCGGGTCTACAGCGCTGTCAACGGGAATCTGGCCCAGGAGAGCGGCATCTACCGCTACGAGCTGGACCTGGATACCCTGACCCTCTATGAGAGCTTCACCCCCACGGAGAGCACGGCCCGGGACGCCTCCTTCGCCGCCCGCTCCCTCAGCACCGGTACCTGCGGAAAGACCCGTCAGGAGCTGCTTTCCTGGCTGACGGCGGAGGAGCCTGAGACCTGGCAGGGGCGGCTGCCCACCGGAAAGTACTGGGAGCACCCCGACGGAGCGGTGGCCTACCTTGCGATCCTCACCGGGGTCCCCCACACGGACCAGTTCGAGCTCTGCCTCCGCTTCTCCGACGGCACGGAGGCCCAGCTGCCCCTGGCCAACATCCCCGTCGGCTTCGCCGTCCTGACGCCGTCCAGCGCCGCCTTCACCCATGGCAGCTTCACCTATGATATCGACGCTTCGGAGTTGGGTTTCCCCGGCAGCGTTTACCGCTACACGGTGGATCTGACGGCCAAGACCGTCGCTATGACCGTCACCCAGGTATAAAACTGCGAAAGACCGGGAGGGATTTCCCTCCCGGTCTTGCTTTTTCCCGGAAACTGTGCTACACTTCATGAGAATGATTCTCAAATTCAAAGGAGCGTTCCCATGAAGCGAATGTTTGCCGCCCTGCTGTCCCTGACCTTGTTTGCCGCCCTGCTCTCCGGCTGCGCCGGGCGGGAGCCGGTCTCCTCCGGGAAAGCGGGGGGCTTTTCCATCGTGGCCACCAGCTTCCCGGCCTATGACCTGGCCCGGGCCGTCTGCGGCCAGGCGGCGGAGATCACCCTGCTGCTGCCCCCCGGGGCGGAGAGCCACTCCTACGAGCCTACCCCCCGGGACATCCTGGCAGTGGAAGACTGCGGCCTTTTCCTCTATCTCGGGGGCGAGTCCGACGCCTGGGTGGAGACCATTCTCTCCTCCCTGGACGCACCGGCGGAGACGCTGCGTATGATCGACTGCGTGGAGACCCTGGAGGAGGAGACCCTGGAGGGCATGACCGCTCAGGGCCACAGCCACGACGACCATGACGACCATGACGACCATGACGACCACAGCGGGGATCACGAAAGCCACGGCCTGGGGGAGGTCCATGAGATCGACGAGCATGTCTGGACCGCCCCGGAGAATGCCGGCTGCATCGCCCGGGCGATCGCCCGGCGGGCAGCGGAGCTGGATCCCGGCAACGCCCAGGTCTACCTCGCCGCGGCGGATGCCTACCAGCAGGAGATCGATACTCTGGACCGGGACTTCCGGGAGTTCTTTGATACCACCGGAGAGAAGACCCTGGTTTTTGGGGACCGTTTCCCGCTGCGGTATTTCGCGGAGGCTTACGGCCTCACCTGCTATGCCGCCTTCCCTGGCTGCTCCACCCAGACGGAGCCCTCCGCCGCCACGGTGGCCTTCCTGACGGAGAAGGTGCGGGAGGAGGGCATCTCCACCGTCTTCTATATCGAGTTCTCCAACCACCTGGTGGCGGACAGCATCGCCGAGGCTGCCGGGGCGGAGACCGCCCTTTTCCACAGCTGCCACAATGTCTCCCGCCAGGACCTGGAGGCGGGAGCCACCTACCTCTCCCTGATGCGGAGGAACCTGGAGACCTTGAAGCAATGCATGCCTTGAAAAAGCCCGGACGGATGTCCGGGCTTTTTCCTATGTAGTTTTCATACTAGAATCCAACGCGCAAAGCGCGGCGGTTCCCATGAAACTATCTTATTTTCATGGGAGAGTCGTATCAGTCCATTGCGGCCTGCTCCGGCTGCAGGGCGGCCTGCTGGTTCAGGAAGTAGCAGATGATGTCCTTCCGGGTGACAATGCCGATGAAGCTGCCGAGATCGTCCACCACCGGGACAAAGTTCTGGGTGGCGGCGGAGGAGAGGAGCTCCTCCATGCTGACGGTGATGGAGACCGGCGGATGGTCCCGGTGGACGATGTCCCGGATCTGCAGCTGCTCCAGGCTCCGGAGGGAGATATCCTCGCCCCCGGCGGAGCCCATCAGCTGCCAGAGGAAGTCTCCCTCCCGGACCACGCCCACATAGCTCCCATCCCGCCGGATGACCGGGATAGCGCTGTAGCCGTGGTGGCGGAGCTTCTCCAGCCCCTGGCGGAGGGTACAGTCCTCATAGAGATAGGCAACGTTGCCCTTTGGCGTGAGAAAGTATGCGATGTTCACGGCATCCCGCTCCTTCCGAACGTCGATGACGCCGCCGGCAGCGGCGGTGCTTTTATGATACTGCGTACAGAACAAAGCCGCGCGCCTTGCAAGCCAAGGCAGGCAAGGCCTGCTGGCTTTGTTCCGGCGCAAGGGCTTTGCCCCATTTCACGCAAAAACCCTGTATCTTCCATTGCTGTGGCGCGCCGCGCCAATGGAAGTCCACATTGCAGCAATGGCTGGATCCCATAAAAACGGGGAAAAGAGCCGCTTCTATGGAATTGCGCGGCCACCGCCGCGCGAATACACCGCAAAGCGGTTTATTCCGTAGATATTATTATAGCAGGGAAGGGACAGGATTGGTGAACGATTTATGAAAATCCCGCAAACTTTCCGTTCGCTTCTTTACAACTTGCCAAAGGAACAGTAGAATAGGGAGGAATCCAAGGAAAGGCGGAGAGAACCATGCTGAGTCCCGAAGAACTGCGGGAGAGCCCGCTCTTTCAGAGCATCAGCTACGAAAGCTACCTTGCCATGTACGACTGCTTCCGGGCGGTGAACCGGACTTTCCGGCCCTACGAGGTGATGTACGACTACAGCTCCGGCAGCGTCTCGGCGGACAGTGACTCCGTTGGCATCATCGAGCGAGGAACCGCCTCCCTCATCCGCGTCGACGAGAACGGCGTCGCCACCGTCTTAGAGGAGCTGGGCCCTGGCGGGGTTTTCGGCAAGGCCCTGGCCTTTGCCGGCAGCAGTCAGGATGTCCTGGAGGTGGTCTGCCGCACCTCCTGCGAGGTGGTATACATCCACTACTCCCAGATCCTCAAGCGCTGTGAGAATGCCTGCCTTCACCATAGCGTACTCGTTCAGAACATGCTGCGCCTCATCTCGGAGAAGGCCCAGGCTCTCAGCCAGCGGGTGGACGTCCTCTCCCGCCGGACCATAAGGGATAAGCTCCTGTGCTGCTTCCAGCAGCTGGCGGACAAGGCGGGGAGCGACCGCTTCACACTGCCCTTTACCCTGGCGACCCTGGCGGACTACATCGCCACGGACCGCAGCGCCATGATGCGGGAGCTCCGGAAAATGCGGGAAGAGGGCGTTGTGGACACCCACGGGCGGAAGGTGCGGCTTTTGAAAAACGCACGCGAAAGCTGGAAGGTATGACACGCTTTC
>CAMBID010000042.1 GCA_945867445.1 uncultured Clostridia bacterium
CAGAAGCCCCGCCCCGGTGGGGTGCAGGGCGCGGTCCCGGCCCCGGCGGGCCCCGCCGCAGCGGAGCAGGAGCTCAGGGTCGGACATGGCGGCCCAGTCCTCCCCCGGGGACTGGCGGAGGAGGTCCTCCCGGTAGCTCTGCAGGCTCCCGGGGTCCAGGGCGCGGAAGCCCAGACGGCCCAGGGGGCGGGTGTCCCCGCTGCGGCGGCGGGCATCCCGCTGCATAGCCCGGACCTCCTCCGGCGTGCAGCGGTAGTCCCCGTCCCCCCGGCGGCGGTAGGTCCCCCGAAGGGGGTCGCCGTCAATAAAAATGGGCTTATCCTGGCGCTCGGCCCGGGGGACAATGATTACCACGATGCGCTTGCCCTCTGCCATTTCCACCGTCACGCCCTCCGGGCCCAGGAGGTCTGCGCTGACGCGCTTTCGGTCCCGGAGACGGGCGCGGATCTGGCGGACGTAGCCCTCCGGGTCCGGCAGGTCCACGGGGCGGAAGCTCTTGTCCTTGCGCTCCTCCACCCCCAGGAGGATGACGCCGCCCAGGGTGTTGGCAAAGGAGGAATAGCTCTCCCACAGACTCTCCGGCAGGCCTCCCAGGGCCAGCTTTGCCTCGATGCGGTTATTCTCCCGGTACTGCCGGATGCAGTTCAGGTCGATCATGAGCGCCCCTCCCCCGATGGTGTTTTTTATTATGATACCACAGGGGGGCCCGGAAGGGAAGACGAAAAGCAGGTCCTGCCGGCAGGCGGCCAATGTTTCCTCGTGACAAATTCCGGAAAGCGTGGTATGCTGGGGTCAAATGGAAAGGGCGGAGGTCTCCCATGCTGCTGCGGACGTTGGACTATGAGGAAGCATTTCACTGCCTTGCCGGGGATTGCCCCCACAGCTGCTGCGTCGGCTGGGAGGTGGTGCTGGACGACACCCACGCGGAGCGCTACCTGGCGGGAGACGATCCGCTGAACCGCCGGGCGGCGGAGGCCATGGTCTACGACGAGGGGGAGGATGCCTTCTCCCTCCTGCTCCGCGGCGGGCGCTGCCCTTTTCTGGATGCGGAGAACCTCTGCGAGCTTCACCGGGCCTGGGGGCCGGAGGCCACGCCCCTGATCTGCCAGACCCATCCCCGGTTTACGGAGGACTACGGGGCCTTCTGCGAGCGGGCCCTATCCGCCGCCTGTCCGGCGGCGAACGCCCTGCTGCTGGGAAGCCGGGAGCCCCTGGGCTTCCGGGAGAGCGAGACGGGCGAACCAGGGGAGGAAGGGGATCCGTGGCTCCCCTTTCTGCTCCCCTTCCGGCGGCGGCTCTTCGCTGTTCTGCAGGATCGGAGCCGCCCCCTCCGGGCGCGGCTGGAGGAGTTTTTGATCCTGTGCCTGCTGGGGGACAGCGTTCTCGCGGACGCGGAGCGGGAGGGCGGGGCGCCGGAGGGGCTGCTGACAGTGAGTGGCAGCGTCACGGTGGGGGATCTGCCGGAGGAGGGCATCTTTCCGGCGGGGCTGCGGCTGCTGGCGTCCCTGGAAGTGCTGGAGCCCGACTGGCCGGAACTGCTCAGGGCGGCGGGGACGGTGGAAGCCGCCCCTCAGGATGAGGCGCTGCTGGAGCGCGTCGCCGTGTACTTCGCCTACCGGAGCATCCTCAAGTGCGTCAACGACGGGGATCTCCTGGGCCGGGGGCTTTACACGGTGCTTCTGACCCTGGCGGCGGAGCGTATCGCGGCGGTCTGCGGCTTATCCGAGGCTCTGCGGCGCCTGAGCCGGGAGGTGGAACACGACCAGGAAAACGGGGAGGCCCTGCTCTCGGCCTTCCGGAAGGATGCGGACTTTTCCGTGGGGCGCTTCCTCCGGGAGCTCCGGGGATGAGCCGAACAGCCCGCAGCGGCGGGAGAATACGGCGCTCCGCGCCGGGCAGGGGGTGACAGATCATGGCAGAAGCAGGGAAGGAGAACAAGATGGGCACGGCTCCGGTGGGGCGGCTCATCCTCTCCATGTCGGCGCCGCCGGTCTGCTCCATGTTTATGCAGTACTCCTACAACTTTGTGGACAGCGCCTTTGTGGCCCAGCTCAGCGAGAAGGCCCTGACGGCCGTCTCCCTGTCCTTCCCCATCACGAGCCTGATGTGCGCCTGCTCCATTGGATTGGGCGTGGGCATCAACGTGGTCATCGCCCGGAGCCTGGGGCGGCGGGAGCAGGACAAGGCCAACGAGATCGTGACCCTGGGCATTTTGATGGCCTTCCTCTTCGGCGTGGTGCTGAACCTTCTGGCGGCGGCGGTCTCCGGGCCCTACTTCCGCTCCTTCACCACGGACGAGGAGATCTACCGGCTGGCCATGGAGTATATGTCCGTCTGCGTTTTCATGCAGGTACCCAACATGGTCCACATCGCCATCCAGAAGATCGTCCAGGCCACGGGCAACATGCTGGCACCCATGGGCTTCCAGATCGCGGGGGTGGTCTTCAACCTGATCTTCGACCCCATCCTGATCTTCGGCTGGGGGCCCTTCCCGGCCATGGGCATCCGGGGCGCGGCCCTCTCCACGGTGCTGGGCTTCACCCTCTCCACCCTTCTCGCTTTCTGGGTGCTGCTGGGCACGCCCCAGCGGGTCAAAATGAAGGTCCGGGGCTTCCGGGTCCATCTCAGCGAGGTGCGGGAGATCCTGACCCTGGGCCTCCCCAGCTTCATCCTCAACGCCCTGAACTCCTTCACCGTCACCTTTGCCAACCTCTTCCTGAAGCCGGACATGACGGCGGTGGCCTTCTTCGGGGCCTACTTCAAGGCCCAGCACATGATCGTCATGACGGTGAACGGCCTCATCCAGGGCACCCTGCCGGTGATGAGCTTCAACTACGGCGCGGGCAAGCCGGACCGGCTGCGCTCCGCCTTCCGCTGCGGCCTCTGGGGCGCGGCGGCGCTGATGACCCTGGGGGGCCTGGTCCTCTTCTGCTTCCCGAAAGGGGTGCTGGGGCTCTTCGACGCCTCGCCGGAGCTGCTGGAGCTGGGCGTCCCCGCCATGCGCATCCTGGTGCTGGGCTACGCCTGCAACGGCCTCTCCACCCTGATGGCCACGTATCTTCAGGCGGTGGGCCGGGTCCGGGGCAGCATGGTCATCAACCTCACCCGGCAGCTGGCGGGGCTTGTCCCCATGATGTGGCTGCTGGATTCCCTCTTCGGCGTGACGGGCATCTGGGCGGCCTTCCCGGTGACGGAGGTCCTGACCCTGATCCTGGCCTGCATCCTCCTCCGGCGCTGCCGGGTGGAGCTGCCCCAGGCCGCCGTGTAACGCTCCCAAAGCGCCGCCCATCAGGCGGCGCTTTCGCTTTGCCGGAAAGGTCGAACCTTTGTGCAGGGCGCATGATTTTTGAAAACGCCATTATGAAAACTGTTGATTTTACACAAGATGTCTTGACTTTTTTGCGGAAATATTGTATCTTTTAGATACAGAAAAGGGCAGCGGCTCCCAGGAAAACCCTCCCCAGCGGCTCCGCCCCCTTTCCCCGCCTCCAAAGAATACGATCCCCAAGACGAAGCACATATTTGAAGATGATCCGCACGGCGGAGCGTTCCCCGTGCCCCTGGTGCTTTATGGATGGGAAACCGTGTCCCTTTCTGGCGGAAGACCCCACAGAGAAAGCAGGAAAAAGCCCATGCAGAAGGAAACCCGGCAGTAGCCCCCATCCACCGCTGGAGTGGATGGGGGCTGAGGCTTTTCCAGGCCCTTTTCCCAATTCCCCGCAAAATTTTTCGGGACGGATTTCAAGGGAGATCCTCTCATTTAAACTCCCTGCGAATATCCGAACCCCTTCCTCCGCCGGCCCCCGAAAACAGGAGAAACGCCCTGCCGCTCACGCGGCAGGGCGTTTCTCTGATGGAAGGAAAGAAAATAGAAAGAAGAAGGCAGAAGAAAGAGTATTACAGGCTGTTGTCCACGGTGTCCATGTAGCGCATCAGCTCTACCGCCTTGGTCGCGTAGCCATACTCGTTGTCGTACCAGGCGACCACCTTCACGAAGGTGTCGGTGAGGGCGATGCCGGCCTTGGCGTCAAAGATGGAGGTGCGGGGATCACCGATGAAGTCGGAGGAGACCACGGGGTCCTCGGTGTAGCCCAGAACGCCCTTCAGCTCGCCCTCGGAGGCGTCCTTCATGGCCTGGCAGATCTCCTCATAGGCGGCGGGCTTGGCCAGGTTGACGGTCAGGTCCACCACGGAGACATCCAGAGTGGGGACGCGCATGCTCATACCGGTGAGCTTGCCGTTGAGCTCGGGGATGACCTTACCCACGGCCTTGGCCGCGCCGGTGGAGGAGGGGATGATGTTGCCGCAGGCGGCACGGCCGCCGCGCCAATCCTTCAGGGAAGCGCCGTCCAGGATTTTCTGGGAGGGGGTGACGGAGTGGACGGTGGTCATGAGACCATCCTTGATGCCAAAGTTTTCCTGCAGGACCTTGGCGATGGGAGCCAGGCAGTTGGTGGTGCAGGAGGCGTTGGAGACATAGGTCATGTCGGGGGTGTACTTTTTGTGGTTGACGCCCATGACGAACATGGGGGTGTCGTCCTTGGAGGGAGCGCCAATGACCACGTGGCGGGCGCCGGCCTCGATGTGGCCCTTGCACAGCTCCGCGGTCAGGTGCTTGCCGGTGGACTCCATGATGAACTCGGCGTCCGCGCTCTGCCAGGGGATATCCTTGGCTTCCATCTGGCTGAAGACGGCGATCCTGCGGCCGTTGACGATCAGGGCGCCCTCCTCAGAGTCCACGGTGCCGGGAAACTTGCCGTGGACGGTGTCATAGCGCAGCATATAGGCCATGTAATCCGGGGACATGAAGGGATCGTTGATGGCCACGACCTCAACATCCTCCCGCTGCTCCGCGGCGCGGAGAACCAGACTGCCGATGCGGCCAAAGCCGTTAATGCCGATTCTCGTTTTTTTCATAGTGAAAGACTCCTTTTCGTCTCAATTCAGCGACTTTTTTCCAATGGTTCGCAATTTGCCTGGGATACCCTCGGTTAACAAGGGGAAACACGGTTTTTCGGGGTGGAAGTGACCGCCAGCTTCGTCTTCCGCCTTGCCGGGCGGCAGCCCGGCGGCTTCGCCATCCTCGCCGGCCGCCCTTTCCGCTCCCGGAAAGCGTATCTGCCCTTGCCGAGCGGGAATACGGTGCCGAGATATCAAAAAACCGATTGCGTAAACGATTTGTTAAACGATTACATTAGTATAGTAGCACGATTGCTGTCCAGAGGCAACCGTCAAATTCAATGATTTTTTGAGCCGCGTTTTGTTGGTTTTACTCAAATTAAATCGGTTACCCGGGAAGAAAATCGAAAAAAACAGGAAAAGTTCTTGACGTTCCGGAGGGATGAGGCTATACTTGACCCAAACGATTCAAATTACGCAAGGGAGTAAACACTTGCGCAAACCGGGGTGACAGCAATGAAAGTGACCATCAGCGATGTGGCCAAGCTGGCAGGGGTCTCCACGGCCACCGTGTCCCACACCATCAACCAGACCCGCTACGTCTCCGAGGAGACCCGGGACCGGGTCTACGCCGCCATCCAGGAGCTGGGCTATACGCCGGACGCCTCGGCCCGGAGCTTCCGCACCGGCAAGAAGAAGACCATCGGCTTCGTGGTGCCGGACATCTCCAGCAAGTTCTTCGGCACCATGATCGAGACGGCGGAGGACTGCCTCTCCGCCCATGGCTATCACCTCATTGTCTCCAACAGTAAGGAGAGCATGGAGCGGGAGGAGAACAACATCCGCCTGCTGACGGCGGGCCTTGTGGACGGCTTACTCGTGGCCAGCACCATGGACAGCTTCCAGCGCTTTGATTCCCTGATCCCCAGCGGCTTCCCCGTGGTGCTGGTGGATCGGGTCTTTGACACCAAGAAGTACTCCTCCGTCAGTGTGTCCAACTTCCAGCCCATTTATCGTAGCGTCTGCCGCCTTGTCCGCAAGGGGGACAGCCGCATCGGCATCATCGGCGGACTACCCTGGCTCTCCTCCACCAAGGAGCGTATCGCCGCCTATCAGCAGGCCGTGCAGGACTGCGGCATAGAGATGGACGAGGACCTGATCCGCTACAGCGGCGTGTCCGAGGGCAGTGCCCATCAGTGCCTGGATGAGCTGATGGAGAAGGAGTGCGACGCCCTCATCGTCTGCCGGAACTCCCTCGTCTCCGAGGCCATCGTTTACGCCCACCGGCACAACATCCGCCTGGGCCACGACGTCGACCTTGTGAGCTTCGTGGATTACGACTCCAGCCTCAACCAGCTCTACGCCGACCAGATGGACTCCATCATCCAGCCGGTGGAGGAGCTGGGCACCGCCGCCGGCGAGCAGATCCTTCAGCGCATCATGGAGCCAGACGCCCCGGTCATCGAGAAGGTGCTGACCTCCTCCTACCGGCCCTACAGCCCTCCCGGCGCCTGGGCCCCATCCCAGAGATAAGAAGGGAAGGGCGCGCCGCAAAATAGCGTCTGAGAAAAACACCGCGGATAGGAGCCCGAAGGGGTTTCCTATCCGCGGTGTTTGCGCTGAAATTGAGGGGGAAACCCAATTTAAAAACGCAGGACCGGTGTACCGCATGTGAGCGGATAAGGTACAATAAGTTGCGCAAATTGAAAAAAGGATAAAAATAGACATGGTTTGCAGAACTCTGGTAGAATGAAGTTACCACACACCATTCTGAAAGGAGACTGTAAACCATGT
>CAMBID010000043.1 GCA_945867445.1 uncultured Clostridia bacterium
GTATTACCGCTTCCCGGAAGCCAGGGCGGCTTCCAGGCCCCGGGCCAGCTGGTCCGGGCAGGAGGTATCCTTGAAGCCGCAGCGGATGCCCCGCATACGGCGGATGGCCTCCCGGGCGGGCATGCCCACCACCAGGCTGGAGATACCCTGCAGGTTGCCGGAGCAACCGCCCAGGACCTCCACCTTCTCAATGACGTCATTGTCATCCAGGGTGATCCGCATCTTCTTGGAACAGACCCCCTTGGGGGTGTAATCAAAGATCATGGTCCGTATCCTCGCTTTTCTGAATTTTCCCCAGCATAGCACAGCCGCCCCGGCTTGGCAAGCCCCTCAGAGCCGTCCGGAGCGCTCCAGCTGCTGATAGTGCTGGTAGAGGACGCCGAAGCGGTAGGGATACCGGGGCTTCCAGGGCTTGGCGGAGCCGCAGAAGTGCAGCACGGCGGTATGGGCCATGACCCAGTCCGTGTCGGCGGCCCCGCCGCTGCGGAGGAGGTAGCTGCTGTAGCGCCGGGCGTCGTAGTTCCAGACAGCGTCATCAATCTCGTAAATGTCCCCGCCGCAGAGACTGTTCAGCACATCCTGGTCCGGCAGGAGGAGCTTTTCCGGGTGCTCCCGGACGAAGCGGAAGATATCCTCCGGCCGGACGCGCTGCCGGGCAAGCGTCAGGTCGATCCGCAGAACGCCGGAGTTGAAGTACTTCCCCTCCGTCCCCAGGCGAATACGGTTGATGCCATTGGCAAGCTCCGTCTTGCCGGTGTGGGCCGCGGCGGCGAAGACCTTATCCCCGCAATCCAGGTCCCAGAGGGGCGTCACCGGGTTGATGATGAGGATGTCCGGGTCCAGGTAAAGGACGGTTTTCACCTCCGGGGGCAAAATCTCCCCCGCCAGGAGCCGGTAGTACATCTCCTGGGGATAGCGCTTCGTCACCGGGGCGTCCGCGAAGAGGCCCTCCGGCGCCCGGCGGGGCGCCAACTCACAGCCCCGCGACGCAAGCCAGCGGGAAAGGCACCGCAGCGCCTCCTCCGGCATGCGGCGGTAGACAAGATGTACCCGGTACTGCCCGGGACTGTTTTGCAGCAGAGATCCCAGCATCACCCGGAGGTGGGGGAGGTAGTTTTCGTCCAGGGTAACCAGCAGTTCCATGGGAGAGGACATGGCGATGCTCCTTTCTTCTTCCTGGGATGTCAATTCAATGTCTCTGCGTTCCGGGCGAAGAGCTCCGCCACCCGGGCCCGCAGGGCCAAGGATCGGGAGAGCTCGGGGTCTTGGGAGAGCAGCCGCTCCGCCGACTTCTGGGCGGACTGCAGAAGCTGAGCGTCACAGCCGAGATCCGCCACCCGCAGTCCCGGCAGTCCGTGCTGCCGGACGCCGAAGAAGTCCCCCGGCCCCCGGAGGCGCAGGTCCTCCTCCGCCAGGCGGAAGCCGTCGTTGGTTTTCGTGAGGATCTTCAGCCGCTGCCGGGCCTCCTCATTCCGGTTGTCGGAGATGAGGATGCAGTAGCTCCGGTGCCTGCCCCGGCCTACCCGGCCCCGGAGCTGGTGAAGCTGGGAGAGGCCGAAACGCTCCGCGTTCTCCACCACCATAACGGCGGCGTTGGGCACATCCACCCCTACCTCGATGACGGTGGTGGAGACCAGAATGTCCGTCTCCCCCGCGGCAAAGGCCGCCATGACGGCCTCCTTCTCTTTCGGCTTCATCTTCCCGTGGGCGAAGGCCACCCGCAGGTTCGGGAAGATCTCTTCCTGGAGCTGCCGGGCATACTCCTTCACGGCCTTGGCGTCGTCGCTTACCTCCTCGCCGCTCTCCACCATGGGGCAGACGATGTAGGCTTGACGGCCCTGGGCGATGTGTTTGCGGAGAAAGGCGTAAATCCGGGGCCGGTAGCTGCCGGGGACCGCGAAGGTCTCAACGGGCTGGCGGCCCGGGGGCAGTTCGTCGATGAGGGAGACGTCCAGGTCCCCGTAGAGGATCAGGGCCAGGGTCCGGGGGATGGGCGTCGCGGACATGACCAGAGTATGGGGATGGAGCCCCTTCTCTGCCAGGGCCGCCCGCTGGGCGACACCGAAGCGGTGCTGCTCATCCGTCACCACGAGCCCCAGATCCCGGAAGCTGACGCTCCCCGTGATCAGGGCGTGGGTGCCGATGGCAAGGTCGATGCTACCCTCCGCCAGGGCCGCCCCGGTCTCCCGTTTGGCCTTGGCGCCGGTGGAACCCGTCAGCAATGCGCAGCGGAGGCCTAACGGTTCAAGAAGGGGAGCCAGGGTCTCATAGTGCTGCCGGGCCAGGATCTCCGTAGGGGCCATCAGGGCCGCCTGACGGCCGTTTTTCGCCGCGAAATAGACGCAGGCGGCGGCCACCATGGTCTTGCCGGAGCCCACGTCTCCCTGGCAGAGCCGGTTCATGGGGATCCCTGCGCGCATATCGGAGAGAGCCTCCTCAATGCAGCGGCGCTGGGCGCCGGTGAGAGAGAACGGCAGGGCTCCATAAAAGGGCGCCATGTCCACATCCCGGAAGGGGGCCACCCGGTCCGCGCTCCGCCGGGACCGGAGCCCGGCAAGCCCTAACGCAAAGAGGAAGAGCTCCTCAAAGGCCAGCCGCCGCCGGGCAAGAGCGAGCGCCTCGTCCCCCTCCGGAAAGTGGATATTCTCCACGGCGTAAGCAGCGGAGCAGAGCGCGTTCTCCCGGCGAATGTCGGCGGGCAGCAGCTCCGGCACGGCGTCGCCGCAGACATCCAGGGCCAGACGGATGATCCGGGACAGAAAGAGCTGGCTGAGCCCTGCGGTCAACGGGTAGACCGGTACGATGCGGCCCGTCCGCTCCCCCAGGCCCTCCTGCTCCACGATGGGGCTGGCCATGGATTTCCGAAGGAGCGTCCCCTCCGCCTTGCCGTAGAAGAGATAGGTCTGCCCCACCTGCAGGCTGGTCTTGAGCCAGCTCTGGTTGAAGAAGGTGAGGTCCAGCACCCCGGTCTCGTCCACCGCCCGGACCTTCACAAGGTCCATGCCCTTGCGGATGTGGGCAAGGGTGGGGGCGGAGGCGATCATTGCGGAGACGCATACGCTCTCCCCGGGGATGAGCTCCCCGATCTTTTTTGTCTCCCGCCGGTCATCGTAGGTCCGGGGGTAGAAGCGCAGCAGATCCCCCAGCGTCCGGATGCCCAGCTTCTCCAGGGCCCTGGCCTTCTGGGGCCCCACGCCCCGCAGGGCCGTCACCGGGCTTGTCAGCGTCTCCATGCCGTGCCTCCCTTCTCAAAACCGGGGTCTTCCCTCCGGGCCGCCCCTGTGGTAAACTATTCCCAGTATTATGCTGTGCGCGGAACAAAGCCGCATGCCTTGAAAGCGCCGGCTTTCCAGGCGGATTGTCTTTGTTCCGGTGCAAGGTTTTTTGGGGGAAGATCCCCGAAACCCTTGCACCTTTTGCTGGTGCGCCGCAGCGCGCCGGTGAAAATACGCATCGCAATGATATCTGAATGCAGGCAATATGAGAGAATCGCGCTTTTACCCGCATTGTGCGGCAGCAGCCGCACGAAGAAACCGCAAAGCGGTTTCTTCCGCAGACAGTATTATACTCCCAGGCGGGAAATTTGAAAAGAAATTTGTAACAAAAGCCGCCGCCGGGCGTCAGAAAGGCGGAAAGGGGGAAGCGCTTTGCCGGATTTCACCGAGGTCTACCGGGAATATTTCGCCGGGGTCTACCGCTATGCCCTGGCCCTCTGCGGCGATCCCTCCCTGGCGGAGGAGATCACCCAGGAGACCTTCTTCCGCAGTCTGGACGCCATTGCCGGCTTCCGGGGGGACTGCCCCCTCTCCGCCTGGCTCTGCCGCATTGCCCGGAACTGCTGGCTGGATCACTGCCGGGAGCGGCGGCATCTCGCCCCGGAGAGGGAGCCGGAGGCTCATGCCCCCGGCACGGAGGAAGCCTTCCTCCGCCGGGAGGAGGCCAGGCGGGCACTGGCCGGCATCGGCCGCCTGCCGGAGCCCTACGGGGAGGTCCTGCGGCTCCGGGCCCTGGGGGGCCTCAGCTTCCGGGACATCGGGGCAGCATACGGGAAAACCGAGACCTGGGCCAGGGTCACCTGCTTCCGGGCCCGGCAGCGACTGAAGGAGGAGATGGAATGAACTGCGAGATCGTGCGGGACCTGCTGCCCCTCTATGAGGACGGCCTCTGCTCGGAGGAGAGCCGGAAGGCTGTGGAGGAACACCTGAAAACCTGCGAAGCCTGCCGGGAGGCGCTCTCGGCGGCGAAGGCAGATCCCATCCCGGCGGAAGCGCCGGAGGATTCCTGTGCGGCGGAGGCCGATGTGCTCCGGGGCATCTCCAAAGAGTGGCGGAAGCGGAAGCGCCGCGCCCTTTGGAAGGGCACCCTGTTGGCCGCGGCGCTGCTGCTGGGCCTTGCGCTGCTGGCCCGGCCCGCGCTGATGCTCTTCCTTCAGACCGGCGCCATGGGCACGGAGACGGACATGGCCGGGGATCTCCTCTGCGGCTATAACCGCCTGACGGGGGAGGCCTTCGCCGCCAGCTACCGCTGGGACGGCAGCGAGGAGACCATGGACTTCACCGTGCCGGACACCGTCTTCGGCTACCGTGTCACCGCCCTGGGGGGCTATGTGGGCCGGGGGGCGCCTTACGCCTTCTGCGTGCAGCTTCCGGAGACCCTGGGCCATCCCCGGGAGAGCTTTGGAGAGGAGCTCTGGGAGGATGCGCTGGAGAGGTACCCCAATGCATATGTGGTAGAGCTGCCCTTCACCGTGCATATCGGGCGGGAACTGGAAGCAGTGGAAGGCGTCGCCTTTGACAGCTTCTATGGCTTTTCCCCTGACGGGCAGGAAGTCCTCTGGCATGTGATCCTCACCGTGGACTGCGACCCGGAGAACAAGACCTTCTACTCCGAAAACGGCATCCTCTACGACCGCAAGACCGGCGAAGCCATCCTTGGCACAGCGGAGCCATAAATCATAAAAGCCGCCCTTGCGGGCGGCTTTCCTTTATACTATCTTATTTTAATGGGAGAGTCGTATTATACTAGTTCTTGATAAAAAGCTTTAAAGCTTTTTATAGCGCCGCAGGCGCGTCAAGAACTTATGAGACGGCTTTTGCGGCAGACTGCCGCAAAAGGGCGACGCTGACAGCGGCGCCTTCTTGATAAAAATCAAAGATTTTTATCAAGAAAGAGTATTACATCTGGATGTGTTGGGGATTGATGGGGATATGGGCATCACAGTGGTTGTTGTTGCGGTAGGTGACGAAGCGGAAGGTGAGGCCGTTCTCCGTCATAGGCTCGCTCTCCTCCTCAATCTCCCAGCCGGGAAGCTTGTTGAGGTTTGGAAAGAAGGTGTCGCTGCCCTCCGCCACGGCGTCGATGACCGTGAGGTAAGCCCGCTTACAGCGGCAGAGCAGGGCGGTGTAGACGCTGCCGCCGCCGACGACCCAGACGTCGTCGCCCTCCGGATCCACTGTGAGACCCAGCGCCTGGTCGTAGCAGCCCACGATGTCACAGCCGGCGCGGGTGAAGTCGGAGTTGCGGGTAATGACGATGTTGCGCCGGTCCTGCAGGGGCTTGCCGCCGGGAAAGGTCTCCAGGGTCTTGCGGCCCAGGATCACGGTCCCGCCGGCGGTCAGGTCCCGGAAGTGCTTCATATCCGTGGGCAGGCGGAAGAGAAGGCCGCCCTCCCGGCCGATGGCCCAGTTCTTGTCAACAGCAGCGATGGCATTCATAGATGGCAATACTCCTTTTCTTAAATCGCCACGGGGATCCTGTCCTCAAACGGGGCGGGGACGTAGCCCTCCATCCGGAAGCTATCCCGGGTGAAGGCATAGAAATCGCGGACAGTGGGGTCCATACGAAAGCGGGGCGCAGGGGCGGGGGTCTCCTGCAGGAGCTTTTCCACAATGGGAACGTGGCGGTCATAGATGTGGGCGTCAGCAATAACGTGGACCAGCTCGCCGGCCTCCAGGCCGGAGACCTGAGCCAGCATATGTACCAGCACCGCGTACTGCACCACGTTCCAATTGTTGGCGGCCAGCATATCCTGGGAGCGCTGGTTGAGAATGGCGTTCAGCGTGCGGCCGGAGACGTTGAAAGTCATAGAGTAGGCGCAGGGGTAGAGATGCATCTCATGAAGGTCCTGGAAGTTATAGAGATTCGTCAGGATGCGGCGGGAGGCGGGATTGTGCCGGAGGTCGTAGAGCACCCGGTCCACCTGGTCGAAGTCCCCCTCGGGGTAGTGGTGCTTCACCCCCAGCTGGTAGCCGTAGGCCTTGCCGATGGAGCCGCTCTCATCCGCCCAGGAATCCCAGATGTGGGCGCCCAGGTCGTGAATGTTGTTGCTCTTTTTCTGCCAGATCCACAGGAGCTCATCCACCGCGGTCTTCCAGTAGGTCCGGCGGATAGTGAGAATCGGGAATTCCCGGCGGAGGTCGTAGCGGTTCACGATGCCGAACTTTTTCACCGTGTGGGCGGGGGCGCCGTCATCCCAGCGGGGACGCACCGCCTGATCCGTGTCCCAGACGCCGTGGTCCAGGATATCCCGGCAGTTGCGCTGGAAGATCTCATCCGCGAGACTCATGAAAACGCCTCCTTTTCCCACGGGGATGGAATATTTTGCGATGCAAAAGCATAGCAAAACAACAAGATGCGCCATTTTCTCGCCCCTTCGGGGC
>CAMBID010000044.1 GCA_945867445.1 uncultured Clostridia bacterium
GGATGGAACGGGGACGCGCCGGAGGGCCGGAGGGGGAAGCTCGCGGCCCTCCGGCCCGCCCCCGGGGGAGGCAGGCGAAAGGAAGGGAAAAAGCAGAAGGAAACGGCCCATTAAAATATCTTATTTTAATGGGAGAGCAGTATCAGTTTTCCGCGCACTCCAGGGGGAAGGTCACCTGGATGCGGGTGCCATGGCCGGGGGCGCTGGTGAGATGGATGTCCCCGTGGTGGAGGGCCACCGCGTGCTTGACGATGGAAAGGCCCAGGCCGGTGCCGCCGGAGGCCTTGGAGTGGCTCTTGTCCACCCGGTAGAAGCGCTCGAAGACCCGCTCCTGCTCCGCCGGGGGGATGCCGACGCCGGTATCCTCCACGGTGAGGGAGGCGGTGCTGCCGTCTTCCTCCACCGTGACGGTGACGTTGCCGCCGTCCACATTGTACTTCACGGCGTTGTCGCAGAGATTGCCCACCACCTCCCGGATGAGGGCCGGGACGCCGGAGATGACGGCGCTGCCGCCCCGAAGGGAGAGGGTGATGCCCCGCTGGGCGGCGGCCCCTTGCAGGGAGGCCAAGGCATCCTTGGCGGCGGCGCAGAGGTCCACCGGCTGGAACTCCGGGAGCTCCCCCTCGTCCAGCTGGGAGAGGCGGATGATGTCGCCGATGAGGGCCATGAGGCGCTGGGCCTCGGAGCGGATGTGGCCCACAAAGCGGGGCACGTCCTCGGACTTCACAAGGCCGTTTTCCAGAAGCTCGGCGCTGCCCAGGATGCCCTGGAGGGGGGTCTTCAGCTCATGGGAAACGTTGGCGGTGAACTCCCGCCGGGCCTGCTCGGCGCTCTCCCGGTCGGTGACGTCAAAGGCCAGCAGCACCGCGCCGATGGGCTTGCCCTCCGAGTCGATGCGGCTGAGGTCGAACTGGTACTCCCGGCCCTGACGCTCCTCCCGGAGCTCCCCGTGGCCGCTGTCCATGCAGGCGCGGAGGGCCAGGCTCATGTCGTGGCTGCGGTCCACCGTCAGGAAGTCCTGGCCGGAACGGCTCTCCTCCGCCTGGAAGATGCGCCGGGCAGCGGGGTTGATGCTGAGAATCGTGCCCCCGGCATCCAGCAGCACCAGGCCCTCCCGCATGCTGGCGGTGATCTGGCGGAACTCGTCGCTCTGGCGGCGGAGCTCGGAAAGCTGCTTGTCGATCTGCTGGCGCTGGCGGTGGATGCGGCCGAGAAGGGGCGAGAGTTCTTCATAGCAGTCATTCTCCAGGGGGTGCTCCAGGTCCAGGGCGTTCAGAGGCTCCACGATGCGTTTCGAGAGCCGGCTCGCCAGAATCGCACTGAGGACCAGGGCCGCCGCCAGGATAACGAGCATGGGCTGCAGGGTGCCCAGCAGCAACCGGGCCACGGTGGCCCGGCCGGCGGAAAGGCGCAGCACCGTCCCGTCCGAGAGGCGCTGGGCCCGGTACACGGTCTCCTCCAGCAGGGTTGCGGAGGTCCGGCTGTCCTTCCCCTGCCCGTAGGCCAGGGCGTCCTGGATCTCACGGCGCGACGCGTGGTTTTCCATGGCGGCGGGGTCTGCCTCACTGTCATAGCGGACGGTGCCGTCCGCCGCCACCCAGGTGACCCGGACGGTGCCCGGCGACAGCTTCTGCAAGTAATCGAGGCCGCCCTCCTCCACCGCCGCGGCGGCGAGCTGCAGCTCCTCCCCCAGCTCCTGCTCCTGCAGGGCGCTGAAGTAGGGGTAGAGGATCCCCATGACAGTGGCGAGGCTCATCAGCAGCGCCACCGCCGCCGCCAGCAGTATGGATCGAAAAATCTTTCGGGTCATAGCTTCCCCTCCAGGCGGTAGCCGACGCCCCGGACGGTCTCAATGCGGTCCCCGTAGGGGCCCAGCTTGCCCCGGAGCGTCCGGATGTGCATGTCCACGGTGCGGCTCTCGCCGCAATAGTCCGTGCCCCAGATATCACTCATCAGCTGCTCCCGGGTAAAGGCCACGCCGGGGTGGCTCAGGAAGAGGCGCAGCAGCTCAAACTCCTTATAGGTGAGGGCGGCCCGCTCCCCGTCCACGGTGACGGTGCGGCCGGAGAGATCCATCCGGACCCCCTCGAGCCCAAGGATCTTCCCGGGCTCCGACCCGCCGCAGCGGCGCAGCACGGAGCGGACGCAGGCGAGAAATTCCATCACGCCGAAGGGCTTTGTAAGGTAGTAGTCCGCCCCCAGGTCCAAGGACTGGACCTTATCGTACTCCGCTCCCTTGGCGGTGGCCATCACCACCGGGACGGCGGAGAGGGCGGGGTCGGCCCGCATCCTCCGCAGGAGCTCTACCCCGTCGATGCCCGGGAGCATGATGTCCATCACCACAAGGTCCGGACGCTCCCGCCGGACGGCTTCCCAGAAGCTGCTCCCATCGGCAAAGCCCCGGGCGGCAAGCCCCGCGGACTGCAGGGCGTAGACCTCGATATCCCGGATGCTGCCGTCGTCTTCCACACACCAGATCACAGCTGACCCTCCCCATGCGCACCGGTCACGGAGAAGATCACCCACTCGGCAATGTTGGTGGCGTGATCGCCGATGCGCTCGAAATATTTCGCGATCATCAGAAGGTCCACGGCGTACTCCCCGTCCCCGGGGTCGGCGGCGATGCGGGCGATGAGTGCCTTTTTTACCTGGTCAAAGCAGCCATCCACGATATCATCGTCGGAAACGACCTTCCTTGCCAGCATTATATCACTTTTTACGAACGCTTCAATGCTTTCCGTTACCATTTGGATGGCGGAAGTTGCCATTTTCCGCACGATGTCCATGGTCTCGGGACCGTGGCGGGGGACGGTGCAGACGATCTCGGCGATGTCCTCCGCCTGGTCGCCGATGCGCTCCATGTCCGTGATCATCTTCAGGGCGGCGGAAATCTGCCGGAGGTCCCGGGCCACCGGCTGCTGCTGCAGCAGGAGCTTCAGGCACTGGGACTCGATGCTCCGCTCCTTCTGGTCGATCTCCCGGTCCAGGGGAGCCACCTTTTCCGCGAGGGACACGTCCCCCGTCAGCAGGGCCTTGGCGGCCAGGGCGATGACCTCCTCGCAGAGGGCCCCCATCTCGATAAGGGCGCGATTCAGCAGCGCCAGCTGCTGGTCAAACCGGCTTCGCATCCGGATTCCTCCTTCCGCCGTGATCGGCAATGTCTTTCCTGGGGCGGCGCTTATCCGAAGCGCCCGGTGATGTAGTCCTCGGTGCGTTTGTCCGCGGGCCGGGAGAAGATCCGCTCCGTTTCGCCGCACTCCACCAGCTCTCCCAGGAGGAAGAAGGCGGTGCGGTCCGAGATGCGGACGGCCTGCTGCATGTTGTGGGTGACGATGACGATGGTGTACCTCTCCTTCAGCTCCAGGGCCAGCTCCTCGATGCGGGAGGTGGAGATGGGATCGAGCGCGCTGGTGGGTTCATCCATCAGCAGCACCTCCGGCTCCACGGCCAGGGCCCGGGCGATGCAGAGCCGCTGCTGCTGGCCGCCGGAGAGGCCCAGGGCGTTCTTCTTCAGGCGGTCCTTCACCTCGTCCCAGATGGCGGCGCCCCGGAGGGAGCGCTCCACGATGTCATCCAGCTTCGCCTTGCCCCGGACGCCGTGGGTCCGGGGACCGTAGGCAACATTGTCGTAGATGCTCATGGGGAAGGGGTTGGGCTTCTGAAAGACCATGCCGATCTCCCGGCGGAGGGCGTTGACATCCACGCCGGGGGCAAGGATGTTGGTCCCCTTGTACTCCACCTCACCGGTGATCTTTACCCCGGGGATGAGGTCATTCATCCGGTTCAGGGTCTTCAGAAAGGTGGACTTGCCGCAGCCGGAGGGGCCGATGAGGGCTGTGATGCTCCTCTCCGGCACGGAGAGGGAGACGTCGTGCAGGGCGTGGTGCTCCCCGTACCAGAGGTTCAGGTTTTTCGCTTCCAGGATGTCGCTCATAGGCTCCTCCTTTTCCGGAAGTACCGCCCCACGGCGGCAGCCGCCAGGTTGATGAGAAGGGTCAGGGCCATCAGGATGGCGGCAATGGCGAAAGCCACGTCGAACTTGCCGTCCTCCTTGGCGTAGAGGTAAAGGGAGACAGTGAGGGTGGCGCCGGAGTTCTGGAGGCCCTTCCAGAGGCCGTTCAGGGCGTGGCCGAAGCCCGCCGTGTAGAGCAGGGCCGCAGACTCGCCCACGATGCGGCCCACCGCCAGGATGCAGCCGGTGATGACGCCGTCCACGCAGCCGGGGAGCACCACCGTGCGGATGACCCGCCACTTGCCGGCCCCCAGGCCGAAGGCGCCCTCCCGGTAGCTCTGGGGCACGGTCTTGAGGCTCTCCTGCGTCGTGCGCATGACGGTGGGAAGGTTCATGATCACCAGGGTCAGCGCGCCTGCCAGCAGGGAGGAGCCCCTGCCGCAGAACATGATCATGCCCACAAGGCCATAGATGATGGAGGGAATGCCGGAGAGGGTCTCCGCCGCATACTCGATGACGGAGACCATTCTGCGGTTTGCGGCGTACTCATTAAGATAAACGGCGGCTCCGGCCCCCAGGGGCACCACGATGACCACCGCCGCCAGGACGATGTAGACCGTGTTCAGGATGTCCGGCAGGATGCCGTCCCAGTCCGCGAGAACGCTGGGGGCGGTGGAGAGGAGCTCCCAGCTGATGTGCGGGATGCCCCGGACCAATACGTAGCCCAGGAGGAAGAGCACCAGGGCGCAGGTGAGGCCCGCCGCGAGAACCATGAGGCCCCGGACGGCGAAGATCCAGCGTCTGCGCCGGGGAGAGAGACTCTGCTTCATTTGCCGCCCTCCTTGTCCCGCTTCAGGAAGTAATTCAATGCCGCGTTGATGAGAAGGATGAAGAGATAGAGCACGAGAGCGATGGAGAAAAGGGCCTGGCGCTGGAGGCCGCTGGCGTAGCTCATCTCGCTGGCGACGGCGGTAGTGAGGAAGCGCACGCTCTCAAAGAGGGAGGGCATATTGGGGGCGTTGCCGGAGACCATGATGACCGCCATGGCCTCGCCCAGCGCCCGCCCCACGCCCAGCACCACGGCGGCGGCGATGCCGCTGCGTGCCGCCGGGACGGAGACCCGGAACCAGGTCTCCTCCCGGGTGGCCCCCAGGGCCAGGGAGGCGTCCTCATACTCCGGCGGGACGGCTTCCAGGGCCGTGACGGAGACCTTGATGATGGAGGGGAGGATCATCACCGCCAGCACCAGGATACCGGCAAGCAAACTCGCGCCGTCCGGCAGACCGAAGAGCTTCCGGATTCCCGGCACCAGCACCATCATGCCGACTAAGCCATAGACCACGGAGGGGATGCCCGCGAGCAAGCTCACCGCCCCGGAGAGGGCGGCCCGGAGCTTGGGCGGGGCGGCCTTCGCCAGGTACACCGCCGTGAGGAAGCCCACCGGGACACCCAGGAGGATGGCCCCGGCGGTGCCGTAGACACTGGTGAGGAGGAAGGGCAGGATGCCGAACCTGGGGTCCGCCGCCGTGGAGGCCCATTCCTTCCCGAAGAGGAAGTTCCAGAGGCCGATCTCCCGGATGGTGGGCAGGCCGGAGAGCACGAGATAGACCGTGATGGCCAGCACGCAGCCCACGGTGATGAGCCCCAGCAGGAGGAAGACGCCGTGAACGGCGATCTCCAGCGCCTCCCGGCTCCGCTTGGCCTTCTTCATAGGGCTTTCCTCCTCTCATGGGTCCTTCCGGGGGACGGTCAGTCCCCCGGAAGCAAAGACTTCTTTTGTTTTCTCAGCCGTTGGCGGCCACGGCGCCGGCCTGGGCGATGATGGGAGCGGCCTCGGCGGAGGTGGCGTAGTCAAAGAAGGCCTGGGCGGCGGGGTTCAGGGTGACGCCGTCCTTGGTCACCAGGACGAAGGGGCGCTGGATAACGTAGCTGCCGTCCTTGACGGTATCCTCGCTGGGGGCGACGCCGCCCACGCTGAGGGCCTTGACGGTGTCCTTCACGGCGGAGAGGGAGGCATAGCCGATGGCGTTGGGGTTCTGGGAAACGGTGGCGATGACGTCGCCGGTGGAGGTCAGCTCCTGACGGTACTGGCAGGCTTCCTCGGTGCCGGTGATGGACTCAAAGCCGTCCCGGGTGCCGGAGCCGGCTTCCCGGCCGATGAGGACGATCTCGGCGTCGTTGCCGCCGACGTCCTTCCAGTTGGTGATCTTGCCGGTGTAGATGTCCGCGATCTGCTGGAGGGTCAGGTCACTGACGGGGTTCTCGGGGCTCACCACCACGGCGATGCCGTCGTAGGCCAGAACGGTCTCGGTGAGGCCGGAGGACTTCTCGTCGTCCTTCAGGCCGCGGCTGGCAAGGCCGATGTCGCAGCGGCCCTCGCTGACGGCCTGGATACCGGAGCCGGAGCCGGTGGGGTTATAGGTAAAGGTAACGCCGGAGTTCGCATTCTGGAAGGCCTCGCCCAGAGCGCCGATGACGGACTTCATGGAGGTGGAGCCGTCGGTGGCCACGGAGCCGGTGAGCTCGCCGCCGCCGGAGGCGGAGGAGGCGGGGGCGCTGGTATTCCCGTTGCTGCCGCAGCCGGCCAGCAGTGCCAGAGTCAGGGCCCCGGCCAGGAGAACCGTCAAAAACTTCTTCATTGTGATCTTCCTTTCGTATTTTAAATGGAATTTTCTTTTCCCTCCGGGGGGATATCGTCAGCGGG
>CAMBID010000045.1 GCA_945867445.1 uncultured Clostridia bacterium
GGGCATGATGTTCATGGCCATGTCGTAGCAGGAGAAGCTGCCCCGGAGGATGCCCCGGATGAGCTTGCCGCCGTACTTCCGGAAGACCTGGAGGTAGCCCTTGGACCAGCGCATCCGCTGCCGCCAGGACTGGCGGAAGAGGGTGGGCTGCTCGTCGTAGAGGACGGCCTTCGCCGCGTAGCCGATCTTCCCGCCCCGGACCACGTTGTCGATGGTGAATTCGATGTCCTCCGTCAGGAGGAAGAAGTGCCAGCCGCCGCACTGCCGCAGCACCTCATCGGAGAAGAGGAAGCCGGTGCCGCTGACGGCGCAGCTGGAGCCCGCCGCCATCCGGGCGCCGTTTAAGTACCGGGCCTCCCGCAGGAACCAGAGGGCGTAGCCCGCGGAGATCCAGTTGTCGCCGTAGTTCTTGGAGTTCCGGTAGCAGGTGACGACGCCGTAGCCCTGGTCGTGGACGGCCGTGATCTCCCGGACGAAGTTGGGGTCCAGGATGTTGTCGGCGTCCAGCACCAGGTAGGCGTCGTAGTGCCGCCGCTCCCGGATGTGATCCAGCAGGAACTGCAGGGCATAGCCCTTGCCCACATGGCGGCTGTCCTGCCGGGCGAAGACCTCCGCCCCGTGGGCGCGGGCGATGACGGCGGTTGCATCGGTGCAGTTGTCCGCGACAACATAGGCGTCCAGGAGCTCTGCGGGGTAGTTCTGGGCGCGGACGCTGTCCAGGAGCTGGCCGATGACGGCCTCCTCGTTCCGGGCGGCGATGAGGACCGCGATCCGGTGGCAGGTGGCGGGGGACTCGGTCTTCTTGGACTTTGCGAAAAGGCCGATGGCTAGATACACGAACTGGTAGGAATAGCAGAGGAAGAAGAGCGCCATGATGATGGCATTGATCGTCTCCACGGTACGCATAGGCATTCTCCTGACGTCTCTCCGCCAAGCGGAGGTTGATCGCGGCGAGCCGCCGCCCCCGGTCTCCCGGGGTCAGGAAAAGAATAGCAGGGGAGAATGGATTTCCCCGTTAAGGGGAGATTAAGAGTTTCTTAAATCGTCCGCTCCGCTTCCGGTTGTGATACTCTTTCTTGATAAAAATCTTTGATTTTTATCAAGAAGGCGCCGCTGTCAGCGTCGCCCTTTTGCGGCAGTCTGCCGCAAAAGCCGTCTCATAAGTTCTTGACGCGCCTGCGGCGCTATCAAAAGCTTTGAAAGCTTTTTATCAAGAACTGGTATCGGCATCGTTATCCTGCCTTACAGGGAGAGTATCCCGGAATAAGCCGTAAAAGTCAGCAGCAAATCTTACGGCATATTTCGCGGCAGAGAAAGGCGTCTCTTCCAGGCGGATCAGGGGGCCGCCGCCCGCGCCGCGTCCTGATCCAGCAGGCGCTGGATTCCATCCAGGTGCAGCAGGGCACTGGAAAAGCCGTCACTTTTCCCCTCCGGGTCGGTATACCAGAGAAAAAGGCCGGTGGCGGAGGCCTTGTTCCTCAGCGGCACCTCCCAGAAAGAGAGGGTGCTGCCGTCGCCGTAGTCCAAAACCACGGGAGCAGGCTCCTCCGGGGGCTTTCCCCAGCGGCCGGGGGTGAGTCCCACCGCCAGGTGATAGATCTGGTAGCCGCAGCCGCCGCTGACGGGGGACAGCTCTCCGTCCCGCTCCGCTGTCAGGCACTCCGCCCGGTAGGCGGCCAGGGTGCTCTCGGAAAGCCCCTGGACGAAGTGGCGGTAGCGGAGCTGGTAATGGACGGACCAGAGCAGGGGGATGAGGACCGCCAGCGTCACCGCCAGCACCAGGCTGACGGCCGCCCAGAGCCGCCAGTCCCGGCGGCGGGGAGCGCCGCGCCGGACATGGGCATAGAGGGTTTCCTTCATAGAGCGCCTCCCTTCTCCGGTGGGAAACGGCCCCGGATGCCGGGGGCATTCGGGGCCGTGTGGTTTCTCAGTCTTGGGACCGACAGGGCAAAGGCTTTCCGCCGGGGCCCAACAGGGCGGTGCGGCAAGCGCTGCCGCTGCCCTGCTGATGCTAGAGGCACTGGATACCGGTCCCGGTATCCGCCCGGATCTCCGCGCGGTTCAGAGGGGCACCTCATCCCGTGCCCGGCAAAAACGGCCGGTCTTGGCTTACTCCGGCTTCTCGTCGGCGAAGACGGCCTTGGCCCCGGCGGCGAGACCGGCGAGGCCCTGGAGCTCGCTGGGGATGATGATCTTGGTGGCGCGGCCGTCGGCCACCTTCTCCATGGCCTCCAGGGCCTTGAGCTTCACCACCTGGTCGTTGGGAGCGGCGGCGTTCAGGAGGCGCAGGGAGTCCGCCATGGCCTGCTGGACCTGGAGGATGGCCTGTGCCTCGGCCTCGGCGGCCATGATGCGGGCCTCCTTCTCGCCCTCCGCCTTCAGGATGGCGGCCTGCTTCTCGGCGTCCGCCCGGAGGATGGCGCTCTGCTTCTCGCCCTCGGCCACCAGGATCTGGCTCTGCTTCTGGCCCTCGGCCTGGAGAATGGATTCCCGGCGCTCCCGCTCAGCCTTCATCTGCTTCTCCATGGCGTTCTGGATCTCCTTGGGCGGGATGATGTTCTTCAGCTCCACCCGGTTGACCTTGATGCCCCAGGGGTCCGTGGCCTCGTCCAGGATGGAGCGCATCCGGGAGTTGATGACATCGCGGGAAGTCAGGGACTGGTCCAGCTCCATGTCGCCGATGATGTTGCGGAGAGTGGTGGCGGTCAAATTTTCAATGGCGTTCATGGGGTGCTCCACGCCGTAGGTATAGAGCTTGGGGTCCGTGATCTGGAAGTAGATGACGGTGTCGATCTGCATGGTGACGTTATCCTTGGTGATAACGGGCTGGGGCGGGAAGTCCGCCACCTGCTCCTTGAGGCTGACCTTCTTCACCACCCGCTCAAAAAACGGCAGCTTCACATGGAGCCCCACGCCCCACACGGCCCGGAACGCGCCCAGCCGCTCCACCACGTAAGCCCGGGACTGCTGGACGATCTGGATGTTGGCAACGATGAGCGCCAGGATGACGACGGCCAGAATGGCCACAGGGATCCACTTCATTCTTTCATTACCTCCGCTTTCTTATCATTTTTCACGAGGAGCTTGACCCCCTCGATGCGCGTGACCGTGACCTGTGCTCCGGCGGGGATGATCTCATCCCCCTCACTGCGGGCGGTCCAGGTCTTGCCGCCCACGTAGACCGCCCCGCCGGAGGCGGCGTTGTCGATGGTCTCGGTGACCCGCGCAGTCTCCCCCACCACCCGGTCCAGGTTCGTGGGCTCGCTGCGGCGGTGCATGAGCCGCTTCACGATGGGCCGGGTCAGGGCCAGAGTCACGGCGGAAACAATGACGAAGACCGCGATCTGCACCCCTACGCCGGCGTTCAGGAACGCCGCCGCCAGAGCCGCCAGCGCCCCGAAGACGAACCAGATGGAGACGAGCCCTGCCGTCAGCCCCTCGGCAATGCCGAAGAGGATCACAGCCCCCGTCCAGACCAGTATCATAACATTGTCCATGCCTTCTGAACCTCCCTGCAGTCCCCTGGCGCAGAGCACGATCAGCAGAGCCATGGAAAGCACCGCGGCCAAACCGCTGAGCTGGCTGCGCAGGGAAAGATTGCTGATGAAATCGCGAACCTCCGCCCGGAGGGACGGCTCGGCCATCCTCGGCGGGTCGGCAGGAGACGCCGCCTCGGTGGGCACCTCCTCGGAAAAGAGCTCGTTGAGTGTGACGCCGTAGCGGTTGCAGAGGTAGAGGAGCTTCTCCATCTCCGGGTAGCCCCGGCAGGACTCCCAGCGGGACACCGCCTGCCGGGAGACGTTCAGCTCCTCGGCAAATTGCTCCTGGGTGAGCCCCGCCCGGCGGCGGACCTCCTGCAGCCGTTCTCCAAAGGCCATGGGCCACTCCTCCTCTCTTTCCGCTCCCATTCTACCCTATCCTTGGCAGTTTGACCAGCAAACTCAGCTGGCATCGGCGGGAAATCGCCGCAACTTTGGTGTTACATCCCGGGAAAGCGGGACAAATCCGCCCTTTCCCGGCAGAAGGCACCGGCGCGGGACCGGGGGCGCTTCTCCCGCCAGTCTATTGTACCATGTCCCGGGACGGAAATGTGTTTCAATTTGATTACAATCGGAAGCTGCCCCTTCCCGGGCGGCTCTTTACGGCCGGAGAGCATTTCTTAACGCCGTCTTAACGTCCGGTTTTTCCCGGAAAAGCGCCATTTTCCGCCCTCCCCTCGGCCCGGACCCGGGCCGGAGCGGTCCTCCGGCCATTGCGCTTTTCCGGGAAGCATTGTATAGTAATGTAATATGAATATGCCCGCTCCGGGGAACCCCGGCGCAACGGGCGGAAGGAGACCCTATGCACCTGACCGTTCCCTGCCTCTTCGGCCTGGAGAGCCTGGTGGCAAATGAAATGAAGCGTTTGGACCTGAAGGACGTCCGGGCCGAGAACGGACGCGTCCACTGCCAGGGAAGCTTCGCCGACATTGCCCGGCTAAACATCAACCTCCGCTGCGGCACCCGGGTCCTCATGGAGCTGGGCAGCTTCCCGGCTCCGGACTTCGAGGCCCTCTTTCAGGGCGTGGCCGCCCTGCCCTGGGAGGACTATATCCCCCGGGAGGGCGAGTTTCCGGTGAAGGGCTGGTCCCTGAACTCCGCCCTCCACTCCGTTCCCGCCTGCCAGGCCATCGTGAAGAAGGCCGCCGCCCGTCGCCTGGGGATGGCCTACGGCCTGGAGACCCTGCCGGAGAGCGGCAGCCGCTACCAGATCCAGTTTGCCATCGTGAAGGACATCGCCACCCTCTACCTGGACACCTCCGGCGAGGGGCTCTACAAGCGGGGCTACCGGGCCCGGAACATGGGCGCGCCGCTGAGGGAGACGCTGGCGGCGGCCCTCGTGATCCTCTCCCGCTACCGGGGGAAGGACCCCTTCTGCGACCCCTTCTGCGGCAGCGGGACCATCCCCATCGAAGCCGCCCTCATCGCAAAAAACCGGGCCCCGGGCCTGGACCGGAGCTTTGCCGCCCAGAGGTGGCGGAATATGGACTCCGGGCTCTGGCTGGAGGCCGCGGAGGAGGCCATGGATCACGAATTCCACGGGAGCTACGACATCTGGGGCGGGGACATCGACCCTGCCGCGGTGGAGCTGGCAAAGCACAACGCGGAGCTTGCCGGGGTGGGGGACTGCGTCCGCTTCGAGGTGGCGGACGCCGCCCGCTTCCACCGGGAGAGCGAGTACGGCCAGCTGGTGACGAACCCGCCCTACGGCGAGCGGCTGCTGGAGAAGCAGGAGGCCGGGCAGCTCTACCGAAGCTTCGGGAAAGCCCTGCAGGACCTGCCGCCCAGGTGGCGGGTGCTGGTGCTCTCGTCCCATACGGAGTTTGAGCTGGCCTTCGGCCGCCCGGCGGACAGAAAGCGCAAGCTCTACAACGGCATGCTCAAATGCGACGTATTCCAGTACGGAAAATAACACGGCGGCCACAGCCGCCCAGGGAGGCACGCACGGTATGCGGCACGTTTTCATCATGAACCCCAAGGCCGGGAAGAAAGACCAGACCGGCAGGATCTACACCATGGCGGATGCCCTGCGGGAGAAGCCCGGTCTCCGCGTGGACTGCCTCCTGACGGAGCGGCCCGGCGGGGCCATTGACATGGCCCGGCGGCTGGCGGAGAGCGGCGAGCCTGTCCGGATCTATGCCTGTGGCGGCGACGGCACGGCGAATGAGGTGGCCAACGGCATCGCCGGCTTCCCCAACGCCGCCATGACCTGCATCCCCATCGGTACCGGCAACGATTTCCTCAAGAACTTCGGCCCCGACGCCGCCCGCTTTGCCGACGCGGAGAACCTCTGGGACGGGCCGGAGTTCCCCCTGGACCTCATCCGGTGCAATGGCCGGGAGTGTCTCACCATCGCCTGCTGCGGCATCGACGCGAGGGTCGCCGAGAGCGTCCATGAGCTGGGGGACTCCCCCCTGCTCTCCGGACGAGGCAGCTATCTTGCCAGCGTCGCGGTGAACTTCCTCTTCCGGGGCATCGGCCAGCATTGGAAGATCACCTTGGACGACGAGGAGCTGGAGGGGGAGTACGCGCTCGCCGCCATGTGCAACGGCCGCTGCTACGGCGGCGGCTCCACCCCCATCCCGGAGGCCCGGATGGACGACGGCATCCTCCAGACCGTCCTGGTGAAAAACATCAGCCGGGCCCGCTTTGCCGCCCTCTTCGGCGCCTACTCCGCCGGGAACCATGAGAAGCTCCCGCCGGAGGTCTTCCGCATCGCCACCCCCAAGAAGCTCCGCATCCGCTCGGAGCAGGCGCTCACCGTCTGCCTGGACGGCGAGTGCTTCCGCTGCCATGACGTCACCATGGGCCTCTCGGAGAAAAAGCTCCTTTTCTTCGGCCCCCGGGGCTGCGACCCCAACGCCACCGCCCGCTGATACGGCCGCCGTTTTGGCGCGAAAGGAGACCACGATGGACTTTTTGCTGGAACTCCTCCTCCCCCTGCTGGAACTGCTGACCCTCCCCCTGGGCCCCCGTCCCACCAACGGGAAAGAGCAGCGAAGATCGAGGAAATAACCATTATCTTGTCTCATACTAGTTTTTGACAAAAAGCTTTCAAAGCTTTTTATAGCGCCGCAGGCGCGTCAAGAACTTATGAGAC
>CAMBID010000046.1 GCA_945867445.1 uncultured Clostridia bacterium
CGGGTCTCCTTTACAGAAAAAGACCTTCCCGAGCTGCTGGGTCCCATGCCCTATCCCCCCTCCCTCCACACGGAGCGGGAGGAGATCGGCGTGGTGAACGGCCTGGCCTGGACCCAGGCCGGCGGCGAGATCCTGGCGGTGGAGGTCAACGTGATGGAGGGCTCCGGCAAGCTGGAGCTTACCGGCAATTTGGGCGACGTCATGAAGGAGTCCGCCCAGGCGGCCCTCAGCTGCCTGCGGAGCCGCTGCGCCGAGCTCGGCATCGCGCCGGACTTCTATAAGACCGAGGATATCCACATTCACTTCCCGGAGGGGGCCGTTCCCAAGGACGGGCCCTCCGCCGGCATCGCCATCGCCACCGCCCTTTGCTCTGCCCTCACCGGGCGGAAGATCCGGGCCCGCCTCGCCATGACCGGAGAGGTGACCCTCCGGGGCCGGGTGCTGCCCATCGGCGGACTGAAGGAGAAGACCATGGCGGCCCTGCGCTACGGCGTGGAGACCGTCCTGATCCCCCAGGACAACGTCCGGGACCTGGAGGACATCGACCAGACCGTGCGGAAGGCCCTGCGTTTTATCCCCGTCACCACGGTGGACCAAGTGCTCTCCGCCGCCCTCTGCCCCCGGGAGGAGGCCGCGGCGGAGCCTGCCGAGGCTGCCTTCGTCCCGGCGGTGGCAGAGCCCGCCCGGCCCGTGTTGCGGCAGTAAGGAGGATGTCATGGCCCTGAATTTCAACAAGCCGGAGTTTGTCCGCTCCGCTGGGGAGCCCAGGGGCTTCCTGCGGGACGGTCTGCCCCAGTTCGCCTTCGCCGGGCGCTCCAACGTGGGGAAGTCCTCGGTCATCAACCGCCTTGTGGGGCGCAAAAACCTGGCCTACGTGGGCGCGTCCCCCGGCAAGACGATCCACATCAACTACTTCCGCATCGACGGCAAGGTTTACCTCGTGGATCTCCCCGGCTACGGCTACGCCAAGGTCAGTCAGGCGGAAAAGGCCCGCTGGGCCCGCCTCATGGAGAGCTACTTTCAGTCCGAGAGCGAGGTTTTGACGGCGGGAGTCCTCATCGTGGATATCCGTCACCAGCCCACCGCCAACGACCTCACCATGCACCAGTGGTTCCGCCAGTCCGGCTGCCCGGAGATTGTGGTGGCCAATAAGCTGGACAAACTGAAAAAAAGCCAGGTGGAGCCCGCGCTCCAGCTCATCCGGGAGACCCTGGAACTGGGGGAGGGGGACCTCCTCATCCCCTTCTCCGCTGAGAAGGGGACGGGGAAGGAGGAACTCATCTCCGTCCTGACCCAGCGCTGCCAATAAAGAGGAACAGATTCGTCTGAGGCTTTGATTGCACCCCATTCGCCAGACAGTATGGTTAGATGTCTGACGAATGGGGTGTTTAATATGCTATAAAAGATTTTGATACTACTCTCCCATTAATACTTTTTCTTGATAAAAATCAAAGATTTTTATCAAGAAAAAGTATAAAAACAAGACAATTATCTTGTTTTTCATGGATTCTAGTATGATTCGGTTTTCGTACAACATCCGAGAAGGGAAGGGCGGGAGCGTGGCTCCCGCCCTTTCTCCCTACCGCCTTCCGGAGGCGTCCCGCTCCGCTTCTTCCCGCTATGCGATTTTAGGATTGGACAAATGGGGGAAGCTGTGCTATCATCTATCCTGTATGCGTATGCCTTACCGTTCAACGGCCTGAATGGGCGGCGGAAACGTGAAACAGCAAGGAGTGATCTCGTGCGGATCGATGTACTGGGCGTGGGCTTTGACAACCTGACCATGGCGGAGGCTGTGGAGGCCGGCGCGTGCCTTTTGCAGGAGGAGGGCTGCCACTACGTGGTGACCCCCAACCCGGAGATTGTGGAGGTCTGCCGGGAAAACCCCGCGGCCATGGCTGCCGTCAACGGGGCGGATCTGGTGCTGCCGGACGGTATCGGCGTCGTGAAGGGCGCCGCCATGCTGGGCACGCCTCTGAAGGAGAAGACCCCCGGCATCGAGTTCGCCGCCGGACTCATGGCGCGGATGGCGAAGGAGGGGAAGTCCCTCTACCTTCTGGGGGCCAGGCCTGGCGTGGCTGACAAGGCGGCGGAGCGGCTGAAAGGTCAGTATCCGGGTCTCCGCATCGCCGGGACCCACGACGGGTATTTCAAAGAGGACGCCCCGGTGGCGGAGGCCATCCGGGCAAGCGAGGCGGACTGCGTTTTCGTCTGCCTGGGGGCTCCCAAGCAGGAGCTTTGGATGGCGAAATGGGGGGAAGAGACGGGAGCCTGTCTCCTCTGCGGTCTCGGCGGCAGCCTGGACGTTTTCGCGGGGGTTGTGGAGCGGGCGCCCAAGTTCTGGTCCGATCATGGGCTGGAGTGGTTTTACCGCCTCTGCAAGGAGCCAAAGCGCATCGGCCGGATGATGAAGCTGCCGCTTTTTTTGCTGCATGTCCGGAAGGAGAAGCGGGGAAGATGAAAGGAAAGCTGATTGTCTTCGAGGGGACGGACGGCTCCGGTAAGGCCACCCAGTCCCGGCTCCTCTGCAAACGGCTGGAGCGGGAGGGCATCCCCTGCCGGAAGATCGATTTCCCCCGCTACGGAAAGCCCTCCGCCGTCATGGTGCAGGAGTACCTGGACGGGAAGCTGGGAAAAAATCCCGGCGACGTCAGCGCCTATGCCGCGACGCTCTTCTACGCCACGGACCGCTACGCCTCCTATCAGGAGGACTGGGGCGGATTCTATGAGGCCGGGGGTCTCGTCATTGCTGACCGATACACTACCTCCAACGCCGTCCATCAGGCATCAAAGCTCACAGGGGCGGAGCGGCAGGAGTACCTTGCCTGGCTCTTCGACCTGGAGTACGGCAGGCTGGGCCTGCCGAAGCCGGACCTGGTGCTGTACCTGGACATGCCCATAGAGATCACGGAGAGAATGATGCGCCGCCGGGAGGCGGACACCCACACCCACGCGGATATCCATGAGCAGGATGCCGCCTATCTCCGCCGCTGCCGGGAGAGTGCCCGGGAGGTGGTGGACCAGTGCGGCTGGACCGTGATCCACTGCGGAAGGGACGGCGAGCCCCGGAGCGTCGAAGACATTGCCGCCGAGGTCTGGCGGCGGGTCAGGGAGGCGCTCTGAGGGGCTTGACCCGGGAGCGCACGGTGGAAAGGGGACGCTTTGCGTCCCCTCCCCGCGCCTGGTACTCAGCAGCAGCCGCAGCCGTCGTTGCTGCCGCAGCCGCAGTGATTGCCGCAGCTGTTCCCGAAGCCATTGCCGCAGCAGCACAGCAGCAGCACGATGATGATGATCCACCAGAGACAGGAGCAGTTATTGCCGGAGTTAAAGCACATACCATTCACCTCACTTGCGATTCTGCCCTATCCTATGCGGGCAGGAGGGAATGGGAGCCTGACCCGGCGAAAGAGGAGGGAAACCCCCGGAATTCCCCCTGCTCCGTGAAATTTAGCGCCCGGGAGGGAAGGATTTTCCGCCGGGCACGGGAGGTTAACTATGCCAAGAAACAATCAACAGGACACTGCCAGCTGGGACGCCCGGGAGGTCCGGAGAGCCGGGGAGCAGCGCCCTCGGGAAAAGCGCCGGAGGCGGGTGCGTCTCGTGCCGTATCTCCTCTTCGTGGTGGTGGTCTCCGCCATCCTGGCGGGCAGCGGCTGGCTCCTTGTCAGCGAGTTCTGCTCTTTCAACCGGGCACCGGTGGAGGCCGAGGTGGAGATCACGGCGGAGGATGATCTCTCCAGCATCGCAACGAAGCTGAAGGACGATGGGCTCATCAACTATAAGTGGCTTTTCAAGTTGGTGGGCCGCCTCAGCCACGCTGAGAGCAAGATTGGCATCGGCACCTATACCCTCAACCAGGACATGGACTACCTGGCCCTCATCGCCGCCATGCACAACGCCTCCGGCAACCTGAACGCCGAGGTGGTCCGGGTCACCATCCCGGAGGGCTACACCGTGCGGCAGACCATCGCGCTTCTCGCCAGCAAGGGCGTCAACACCGAGGAGGCATTGACGGAGGCCGCCAAGACCGCCAGCTTCACCTATGACTTCATCAAGGACACCGGCGAGCTCTCCCGGCTGGAGGGATACCTCTTCCCGGATACCTATGAGTTTTACCTGAACGAGAAGCCCGCCTCCGCCATCAAGCGCCTGCTGGACAACTTCAACCGCAAGATGACCGAGGAGCGGATGCAGGCGGTGGAGGATTCCGGCTACAGCCTGAAGGAGATCATCACCATCGCCTCCCTCATCGAGAAGGAGACCGACGGCTCCGACCACGCAAAGATCGCCTCCGTCATCTATAACCGCCTGAACGACAGCGGCAGCCACGGCACCTATCGGATGCTGAACATCGACGCGGCGTTGCTCTATGCCCTGCCGGACCATGAGGGGGCCCTTACCAACGCCGACAAGAAGGTGGACTCCCCCTATAACCTCTATACCCATGCGGGGCTGCCCCCCACGCCCATCGCCAACCCCGGCATCGCCTCCATCGACGCCGCCCTCCGCCCGGAGACCACGGATTACTACTACTATGCCTTGGGCAAGGACGGCAAGCACCACTTCTCCACCACACTCTCCGAGCACAACGCTTTCCTCAATAGCGGCGAGTATGGCGGATAAGCGGAAGGTGCCGGAGCTCCTGGCTCCGGCGGGGGACTGGGAGCGCCTCCGGATGGCGGTCCTCTACGGGGCGGACGCGGTCTATCTTGCGGGGACTTCCTTCGGGATGCGGGCCTTCGCCGGGAACTTTTCGCCGGAGGAGCTGCCAAAAGCCGTGGCCTTCGCCCATGCCCATGGGGTGAAGGTCCACTGCACCGTGAATACCATGCCGAGGAATCACGAGATCGTGGGCATCCCGGCGCACCTGGAGCTTCTCCAGGACGCCGGGGTGGACGCCCTGATCCTGGCGGACCTGGGGGTCTTCACCCTGGCGGGGAAGTACGCTCCCAGGTGCGAGCGGCATGTCTCCACCCAGCAGTCCATTGCAAACTGCGAGTGTGCCCGGGCCTGGTACGACCTGGGGGCCTCCCGGGTGGTGCTGGCAAGGGAGCTGAGCCTTGCGGAGATCGCGGAGATCCGGGCCAAGACGCCCCCGGAGCTGGAGATCGAGACCTTCTGCCACGGGGCCATGTGCGTCAGCTACTCCGGACGCTGCCTCCTCAGTAACTATATGACCGGCCGGGATTCCAACCGGGGCGAGTGCGCCCAGCCCTGCCGCTACCAGTACGCCCTGATGGAGGAGAAGCGCCCCGGGGAGTACTTCCCGGTCTTTGAGGACGAAAAGGGCAGCTCCATCATGAACTCCCGGGATCTGTGCACCATCGACCATCTTCCGGAGCTCCGGGACGCCGGGGTGGACTGCCTGAAGATCGAGGGCCGGGCGAAATCCGCCTACTACGCCGCCATCGTCACGGGGGCCTACCGCCATGGGCTGGACGCCGCGGCGGAGGGGGTACCCATTGATCCCGTCTGGCGGGATGAGGTGGAGCACGTCAGCCACCGGCCCTATTCCACCGGCTTCCTCTTCGGCCCGCCGGGACAGTACTACGCAACCTCCCGGTACCTCCGGGAGTGGCAGGTGGTGGCCCTGGTGACGGACTGCGACGGGAGCGGAAACGCCACCCTCTCTCTCCGGAACAAGTTCCATACCGGGGAGGAGCTGGAGGCGGTGGGCCCGGACACCCGGCCCTTCGCCTTCACCGCACCGGAGATCTTCCTCGCAGACGGGACGCCTGCGGAGGAGCCCAGAACGCCCCGGACCGTCCTGAAAATGAAGCTGCCTCAGGCTGTGCCGGCCTGGTCGCTGCTGCGGCGGAGAGCGGAGCTCTCCGCGAAGTAAGAGAGGAATACCCATCGCGTCGAGAGGAGAAAGGCTATGAATACCGACGTTGTCATCATCGGAGCCGGCCCCGCCGGCATCTTCACCGCCCTGGAGATGATCCGCAATGGCAGCCATCAGAAGATCGTCATGGTGGAGAAGGGCCAGGCGGTGGAGAACCGCCGCTGCCCTAAGTCCAAGACCGGCCGCTGCGTGAACTGCAAGCCCTACTGCCACATCACCACGGGCTTCTCCGGTGCGGGGGCGTTCTCGGACGGCAAGCTCTCCCTGAGCTATGAGGTGGGCGGCGACCTGCCCACCCTGATCACCCCGGAGCTGGCCCAGGCGACCATCGACTATGCCGACAGGATCTATCTGGAGTTCGGCGCGGATCCCCACATCGAGGGCCTCGGCCATGAGGAGGAGCGGAAGGAGATCCGCCGCCGGGCCATCCAGGCGGGGCTGAAGCTGGTGGACTGCCCCATTCGCCACATGGGCACCGAGAAGGCCCAGGGCATCTACTACGCCATCGAGCGGTACCTGCAGGCGAACGGCGTGGAGATGTACTTCGGCTATGAGTGCCGGAACCTGATCCTGGAGGGCGATGTCTGCCGCGGCGTTTCCATCTCCAACGGGAAGGTGGACCTGGAGATCTACGCGGGACACACCGTGGTGGCCACTGGCCGCCGGGGCGCGGACTGGCTGGAAAAGCTCTGCGCGGAGCACAACATCGCCCACGCCCCCGGTACCGTAGATATCGGCGTCCGGGTGGAGGTCCGCAACGAGGTCATGGAGACCGTGAACCGGGTGC
>CAMBID010000047.1 GCA_945867445.1 uncultured Clostridia bacterium
GTAATGGACACTAGAACCTGAATCTAGCGAGTCTGCCAATTCCACCACTCGCGCACATCTATTCAGAAAAAAGGGAACCTTCGTTCTCCCTCTCCCGAAGGAGAACGAAGGCTCATGGTTGCGGGAGGAGGACTTGAACCTCCGACCTCCGGGTTATGAGCCCGACGAGCTACCAACTGCTCTACCCCGCGATATCTTGGTGCCGGTGACCGGACTCGAACCGGTACGGTATCTCTACCAAGGGATTTTAAGTCCCGCGCGTCTACCAATTTCGCCACACCGGCAGATCACCAGCAAAATGTAGGATACCACGATCGGCCCGGGATGTCAAGGGGGCAGACGGGAAAATTTCAAAAACGGGCCCGGGAAAGAAAATTTTCCGCTTCCTTGCACGGTTTCGTGCAATTTTTCCGGGGTGGGAGCATAGGATGGTGGAGTTATCCTGAAATTCAAAGGAGGAAAAACCAATGCTGCGGGATGGAACGCGGGACCTGGACGATCTGATCTTTCCGGAGGAGTGGGAGATCAGCAAACGGTAATTTCGCGGAAATGTACCCAGGGAGATTTCCGCAAAGGAAAAGCAGGCCGACTGCGCGCGGAAAATGGCCGCCCCGGTGGGGCGGCCATTTTCCGCGGCTGCGCCCCGGGAAGGATTTTTCCCGCCGCGCAGAAGGGAAAGCCGCCTTTTCCGCAAAGCGGCAAGAGAGGCCGCTCTGGAGTACGTCGCGGGAAAAGGATCTGGATTCTTTCCGCCTGGCGGCGCTCCTCCCGGCGGGTGGAGATCGTTCCGGGCGGGAGCGTGCGCCTTCCGCCGCGGCCGGATGATGGCTTATGCGGGAGCCCGGCTCCGCGGGCAGGAAGAACCCCGGGGGGAAGCGGCGCTTCCCCCGGGGTGGTTCATGCCATTGCCTGCAGGACGGAGAGCAGAATGGAGCGGTACTTGTTGCCCGGGGCGTCGGCCCGGCTGGTGATGACCACCGGAGCGGAGGCTCCGCAGATGGTGGAGGCCACGTCCAGCCCGGCGATGCAGGTAATGCTCTTATAGAGCACATTGCCGCTGCAGAGGTCCGGCATCAGCAGCACATCCGCCTGCCCGGCGACAGGCCCGCCGATACCCTTGTGCTCCGCGCAGCGGCGGGAGATGGCCCCGTCCAGCGCCAGGGGGCCCTGGATGACGCAGTCCCCCACGGTCTCCTTCTCCAGCTCCGCGGCGTCCATGGTGCTGACGATCTTGGGGGAGACGTTCTCCACGGCGGAGAGCACAGCGACTTTGGGTCTCTCCATGCCGAGGGCTCTCGTCACCGGCAGGACGTTTTCCAGGATGCGCCGCTTGGCGGCGAGATCCGGGGCGATATTCACGGCGCAGTCCGTGAAGACCACCAGGCGCTCCTCCCCCGGGCAGGGGAAGACTGCCGCCTGGCTGATGAGCCCGCCGGGGGGCACGAGACCGTTCTCATGGTTCAAAATGGCCCGGACAAAGGTGGCCGTGGGCAGGATGCCCTTCATCATAACATCCGCCTCGCCGCTGTGGATGAGCCTAGCGGCGAGGCCTGCGCAGGCGGCGTCCTCCTGACAGTCCAGAATGCGGTAATCCTCCGCCTTCTCGCCAAGCTCCGCGAGCAGGGAACGGATCTCGTCCTCCTTCCCGATGAGCACGCCCCGGGCAACGCCCTTGCGCTTGGCTTCCACCAGTGCGCTGAGGGCAGGCCCATCCTGGGCGGCGGCCAGGGCGATGCGCATGCGGGCCCGACGGTTGCGCAGAACGAACGCCTCGATCTCCTCAAAAGACCGGAACATGGACTTTCCCCTCCTTGAATCTTCGGATCTGGATCTTGCCGGTGAGGCCCTGATAGGCGTTGAGGCAGAGGGACTCCATCTCCCGCTCCCCGGGCTGGACAGCCACGGGGGCGATAAACCCGACCCGGTCCCGGATGAGGTCCACGATGTAACGGGAGTTGGCCATGCCGCCGATGAGGAGGATGGCGTCCACCTGGCCCTTCAGGACTGTGGCAAAGGCGCCGATGTCCTTGGCAATTTGGTAACACATGGCCTCCAGGACCTCGGTGTACTTCCGGTCCCCCGCCAGGGCCTTTCTCTCGATGGAGAGGACGTCCATCTCCCCGAGATAGCCCATGAGGCCCGCCTGGCCGTTGACCTTTCGGATCATGGCCTCGTGGTCGTACTTGCCGGAGAAGCAGAGGTCCACCAGGGGGCCCACCGGCACGCCGTTGCAGCGGTTGTTGCTGAAGGCGCCGTCTCCGGTGATGCCGTTCTGGGCATCCACCATCCTGCCCTTGCGGTGGGCGGTGACGGTGATGCCGCCGCCCAGGGTCACCACCAGGAGGTTCAGGTCCTCGTAATCTCTCCCGATGCTCTCGGCGTAGGCCCGGGCCATGGCCCGGTTGTTGAGGGCCTGGTAGGCCGGTACCCGGGGCACATCCGGCAGACCGGAGTAGAAGGCCAGGGGGTCAAACTCGCAGGTGCCGGGCATGTCCACGGTGAGGGCCGCGGCGCGGGTGCCCTTCGTCATATCATAGGCGATCTGGCAGCCCAGGGAGCAGGGGTGGATGCCGTACTTCCCGGTGCGGATCTCCGCGAGCATATCCTCGTCGATGCGGTAGGTGCCGCCCTCCACCGGCGCGGTGGGGCCGCCCCGGGAGACGATGGCGTCCAGGTCTGTGACGGCAATGTGGTGCTCCGCCAGAAAGGCCTCAATATCCCGGCGGCGAAAGCCGTACTGGGCAAAGATCCCGTCGGCGTGCTGCAGATCCTCCAGCGAGTGGGCGATGGTCTGCTTCAAAAGGCAGATCTCGTCCTCATAGTAGGCGATCTTGGTGGAGGTGGAGCCAAGGTTAATGGCGAAAATTTTCAAAGGCGTCATGCTCCTTCCCGGCCCGGAGCGGGCTGCTTGTATGATGAGATGATAGTGGTAATATAACTCAGATCTCCCCCGGGCGCAAGCCTCCGGGGGCATTTTTTGCGGGAAACGGATCAGAGCAGGGTGAAACCGTCCTCCGTCAGCTCCACGGCCTTGCCGTAGAAGGCGGTGAGGGCCCGGACCAGGGAGGAGGTATCCTCCGCCCCGGCGGTCTCCCAGGCGGAGTGCATGGCCAGCTGGGGAAGGCCGATGTCCACCGTGTTGAGAGACACCTGGGTGTTGGCGATGCTGCCCAGGGTGGAGCCCCCGGCCATGTCCGCCCGGTTGGCGTAGCGCTGATAAGGCGCGCCGGCCTCCTCACAGATCAGCTGGAAGAGGGCGGCGGAGACACCGTCCGAAGTGTAGTGCTGGGCGGCGTTATACTTGATGACCACGCCGCCGTTGAGCTTCACCCCGTGGTTGGGGTCGGAGAGCTCCGGATGGTTGGGGTGGACGGCGTGGGCATTGTCGCAGGAGAGGAGGAAGCTGCGGGCCACCTTCTGGCGGTACTTCTCCCCCTGGCCCAGGGCCTCGCAGACCCTTTCCAGGGTGTCTTTCAGGAAGGTGGAGGCCGCGCCCTGCTTGGTCTGGCTGCCCACCTCCTCATTGTCAAAAAGGCAATAGACGGGGATGGCCTCGCTCTCCCCCGCCGAGAGGAAGGCCGTCAGCCCGGCGAAGGCGCACTGCAGGTCGTCCAGCCGGGGGGCGGAGAGGAGACCGTTCCACTCCACGCCCTCCTGAGGGTTGTAGAGGGCCAGGTCGGTGGCGAGGATATCCTCCTCCCGGCAGGCCAGGGCCATGGCAAGCGTCGGGCGGAAGAAGCCCTTCTCCTCCCCTACGCCCCAGAGGGGCAGAAGGTCCACGGCGGGGTTCCAGGCGTAGCCGTCGTTGGCCTTGCGGTTCATGTGGATGGCCACGTTGGGGATCACGGCGCACGCGCCCCCCAGGTCCAGAAGCCGGGTCTCGATGCCCGCGCCTTTGCGTAGCAGCACCCGGCCCGCGACGCCCAGGGGCCGGTCCATCCAGGTGCTCATCAGCATGCCGCCGTATTTCTCCACGGCGAGACGCCGGCAGCCGCTGCCGGTGAGCTCGGCGTTCTCCTTGATCTTGAAGGTGGGGCTGTCGCAGTGGGAGGCGGTCATCAGAAAGCCCCGAAACTCCTTCCTCGCCCGGAAGGCGATGAGGGAGGAGCCGTTCCGGGTCACATAGTAGCCCTGGCCGGGAGTGAGAGCCCAGTCCTCCCCCTCCGAGAGGGGCCGAAATCCGGCGGCACGCAGCGTCTCCGCGCTGTGGGCAACGGCGTGGTAGGGCGAGGGGCTGGCGGCGATGTAGTCAAAGAGCTTCCGGTTCATAAGGGATCCTCCCGTTTCCCGCCCCGGAGGGCGCTGATCTTGCCCCTATTATACCCCGGACGCTTTCCCGGCGCAAGGGCGGGGTTGCGGAGAGGGGAAAGACGGATCGCCGCAGCGGAAGGCCGGGTTTGCTCGAAAGGGAAGTCCGCCGGAGCATTGGCGGGGAATCGGGCGGACGGAGCGGGAGGCTTTCCGGGGAGAGAAGGCGGAGAAGCGCCCGGGCGCCGCCCTGCCGGAGACATCCTGCCGCATCAGCCGCCGGGACCCCCTTGCGGCAGGGCGGACGGCGTGGTAGAATAGTGTCGTCACCGGCCCTTGGGGCCAAACTCACAGAGTGCGGCGGAAAGCCGCGGGAAAGGAGCATCCCATGGCGGAGAAGAGAAAGATCATTCTGGACGTGGACACCGGCACGGACGACGCCATCGCCATCATGACGGCGTACCTGGACCCGGACATCGATTTGCTGGCGGTGTGCAGCGTGGCAGGCAACAAGCCCCTGCCCTACACCACGGAGAATACCCTCCGGGTGCGGGACGTCTTACGTGCGGATTTCCCCGTCTACCGGGGCTGTGCCACAGCCATGGTCTCCACCCTGCTGCCCAACCGCCACGGCGGCTACTCCGGCCAGCGCACCCAGGTGGAGGGCATGGAGGCCCCCATCGAGATCCACACGGACTACCTGGAGCTGCCGCCCTCCACCCGCCCAGTGGAAAAGGAGCACGCCGTCTGGTACTATATTGACACCTTACTGCGCAGCGACGGGGACATCACCCTGGTGCCCGTGGGGCCCCTGACGAACCTCGCCATGGCCATGCGGCTGGAGCCTGCCATCTGCGCTAAGATCCGGGAGATCGTCCTCATGGGCGGCGGCTGCTACCGCACCAACACCACCGCCGCGGCGGAGTTCAACATCTGGGCGGACCCGGAGGCGGCGCAGATCGTCATGGACAGCGGCTGCCCCATCCGCATCATCCCCCTGGACGCCACCCACCGGGCCTGCATCAACGCCGACGAGAGCCGCGAATTCCGGGCCCTGGGCACCTCCGTGGGCAAGGCGGTGGCGGACTGCGTGGACCACCGGATCCTGGCCTACAGCCATCTGCAGCCCATGGAGCGGCTGGACTCCGCTCCCATCCACGACGCCCTGGCCGTCTGCGCCGTGGTGCATCCGGAGGTCATTACGAAATCGATCTTCACCCGGGTGGACATCGACATCTCCGGCGGTCTCGCCGACGGGCAGACCATCGTGGATCCCCGGACCTACACGGATCGTCCCCGGAACGCCGACTTCGCCCTGGACGCCGACCGGGACCTCTTCGCCCGCTGGATGATGGACTGCATCCGGAGATTCCAGGGCTGAAGCTCCCAAAAGAAAAGCGAGACCGCTGAGCGGTCTCGCTTTTTCTTATACTAGTTCTTGATAAAAAGCTTTCAAAGCTTTTGATAGCGCCGCAGGCGCGTCAAGAACTTATGAGACGGCTTTTGCGGCAGACTGCCGCAAAAGGGCGACGCTGACAGCGGCGCCTTCTTGATAAAAATCAAAGATTTTTATCAAGAAAGAGTATGAATGGGAACCGCCGCGCTTTGCGCGTTGGATTCTAGTATTACTCGAATTCCACCGTGGCGGGCGGTTTGGACGTGATGTCGTAGAGGACGCGGTTGACGCCGGGGACCTCGTTGACGATGCGGGTGCTGACCCGGTCCAGCAGCTCGTAGGGGAGCCGTGCCCAGTCGGCGGTCATGAAATCGTCCGTCCGGACGGCCCGGAGGGCGATGGCGCAGTCATAGGTCCGGCCGTCGCCCATGACGCCCACGGAGCGCATGTTGGTGAGGGCGGCGAAATACTGATTGGGGCAGTCCGGGAGCTGGGCCGCGGCCACCTCCTCCCGGAAGATGGCGTCGGCCTTCCGCAGAAGATCCAGCTTGGGCTTCGTCACCTCGCCGATGACCCGGATGGCAAGGCCCGGACCCGGGAAAGGCTGGCGGGAGACGAGATACTCGGGCAGCCCCAGCTCCCGGCCCAAGCTTCGCACCTCGTCCTTGAAGAGCATCCGCAAAGGCTCGATGATCTCCCGGAAGTCCACATAGTCCGGCAGGCCGCCCACGTTGTGGTGGCTCTTGATGACCGCGGCGTCGCCGAGGCCGGACTCGATGACGTCAGGATAGATGGTGCCCTGGGCCAGGAAGTCCACCTGTCCGATCTTCTTGGCTTCCTCCTCAAAGACCCGGATGAACTCCTCGCCGATGATCTTGCGCTTGCGCTCCGGCTCGTCCA
>CAMBID010000048.1 GCA_945867445.1 uncultured Clostridia bacterium
CCAGAAACCGCCGCAGCTTTTCCCGGCTGCGGTAAAGACTGCTTTTCACGGTGCTGGCCTTCAGCCCGTACCGCTCCCCAATGTCCGCCACCGGCTCCACGTACCAGTACCGGCGGAGGAAGATGTCGCAGTCCCGGGACGGCAGGCTGTGGAGAAAGCGGTCCACCGCCCGCTCCAGCTCCCAGTCCTCCGCCGCCTGGGCGGCGCTGGGGGCGGCGGGGACGCAGTCTCCCAGCTCCTCCAGGGCCAGGGGCAGCTGGCCGCCGCCCCGCTTTTCCGCCTGCCGGGCCTGATAGCGGTTGAAGGCCAGGCTCCGGGTGATCTTCCCCAGAAAGGGTGCCAGCCGCTCCGGCCGGTGGAAGGGCATGGCGTTCCAGGCCCCCAGCCAGGTGTCATTGACGCACTCCTCGGCGTCCAGCCGGTCGGAGAGCAGGCGGAGGGCGATGGCGTAGCAGTAGTTCCCGTATTTTTCCCGGGCCTGGGTGACGGCGTCGCCGCTGCGCTGCCAGAACAGGTCCACGATGCGGTGGTCCTCCATAGGTCGTGCTCCTTTCTCGAACGCTCCGTTCACCTGTCCAGTCAGGAAAAAGAGGAAAAGGTTTCATCCATTTTAGCACAAAATGCGGAAAATGTTGAGACTGCCGCATTCACCTTCCCCAAATCGGCGCACTTTACGGATTTTGCCTTGAAATACAGGCGCTTCTCTGTTATATTATTCTAGTTATAGTATGTTGATTTCCGAGAGGTGAGAGCGTGTATTTAAAAGCATTGGAGATCCAAGGCTTCAAGTCCTTTCCGGACAAGACGGTCCTGAACTTCGGTGAGGACATCACCGCCATCGTGGGCCCCAACGGCTCCGGCAAGTCCAACATTTCCGACGCCATCCGCTGGGTCATGGGTGAGCAGAGCGCCAAGGGCCTCCGGGGAGCCAAGATGGAAGACGTCATCTTCGGCGGCACCGCCAAGCGGCCCCGGACGGGCTTTGCCCAGGTGACGCTGGTCATCGATAACAGCGCCCACATCTTCCCCACCATGGAGGAAGCTGAGGTGGCCGTGGCCCGGCGCTACTACCGCAGCGGCGAGAGCGAGTACTACATCAACCGCCAGTCCGTCCGGCTGAAGGACGTGACGGAGCTCTTCCTGGATACCGGCATGGGCAAGGAGGGCTACTCCATCATCGGCCAGGGCAAGATCGACGAGATCCTCTCCACCAAGAGCGGCGACCGGCGGGAGGTCTTTGAGGAGGCCGCCGGCATCTCCAAGTACCGCCACCGGAAGGAGGAGGCCGAGCGCAAGCTGGAGCGGACGGAGGAAAACCTCCTGCGCATCAACGACAAGATCGCGGAGCTGGAGCTCCAGGTGGAGCCCCTGCGGGAGCAGGCGGAGCGAGCCAAGCGCTACCTCATCCTCCGGGATGAACTGCGGCTGCTGGAGATCTCCGTCTGGCTCACGAACCTGGAAAATCTCAAGGCTGCCGCCCGGAAGCTGGAGGCGGATCTCAGTGCCGCCCAGCGGGAGCGGGATGGGGCCAAGGCTCGGACAGACGCCCTCTTTGAGGAGAACGAGCAGCTGGGCCGGGAGATGCAGAGTAAGGACCTGGAGGCCGAGGACCTCCGGGCCCAGGCAGCGGAACTGGACGCCCAGGCGGCGGAGCAGGATTCCGCCGCGGCGGCGGGGGAGAGCAGCATCCGCCATCTGCAGGAGAATATCCAGCGCCTCCAGGAGGAGCTCAGTGACACGGCGGACCGCAGCGGGAGCTATGAGACCCAGGCTGCGGAGCAGGACGCGGAGGCAGAGGAGCTCGCCCACCGGGCAGAGGCGCTGAACGACGCCTTGGATCAGATCCTGGCGGAGGCCCAGGCCGCCGCCAGGAAAGCCGGCGGCGCCGCCGAGGAGGCGGAGGCCCTTCGGGGCAAAGAGACCTTGGCCGTGGCCGCCGCCGCGGATGCCCGGGCCGAGGAGGCCGCCATCCAGGCGGAGAACCAGCAGATCACCGCCCGCCGGGCCGCTGCCCAGGCGGACCGGGAGGCGGCGGAGGCTAAGCTCGCCGAGAAGAGCAAAGAGGCCAAGGCCAACCGCCGCGCCCTGGAGGACGCCCGGGACGAGGCCGCCGCCGCCGCCAACATCATCAGCGGCCACAGCCTCCGGATGGAGGAGCGGAAGAAAAAGGCCGCCGCGGCGGCGGAGGCAAAAGTGAAGCTCACCATGGAGGCGGGGGCTCTGGATGACCGCATCCGCCTCCTCACCGAGATGGAGAAGGACTACGAGGGCTTCCACAAGGCCGTGAAGCTGGTCTGCCAGGGGCAAAGCGGCCTGCGCGGCATCCACGGCCCCGTGGCGAACCTGATGAGGACCGAGGAAAAGTACTCCCTGGCCATTGAGATCGCCCTTGGCGCGGGACTGCAGAACATCGTGGTGGACCGGGAAGAGGACGCCAAGAGCGCCATCACCTTCCTGAAGCGGCGGGAGGCCGGCCGGGCCACCTTCCTGCCCCTCACTGCCATCCGGGGCGAGGAGCTCCGGGAGCGCGGCGTGGAGGGGGAGTTCGGCTTCGTTGGCATCGCCTCCCGCCTCGTGCGCTTTGATCCCAGGTACACCAACATCTTTCAGAATCTTCTGGGCCGCACTGTCATCGCGGAGGACCTGGACTGCGGCATCGCCATGGCCCGGAAGTACCGTAACGCATTCCGCATCGTGACGTTGGACGGCCAGGTCATCAACCGGGGCGGCTCCATGACCGGCGGCTCCACCAGCAGAAGCGCCGGCGTCCTCAGCCGGGCGGCAGAGCTGGAAAAGCTCCGGGCCCGGACGGAGGAGATGCACGCAAAGCTCCGGGACGCCCAGACGGCAGAGGAGACCGCCCGCCGGGAGCTGGAGGCCGCCCAGTATGAGCTCACCACCGCCCAGGCCCAGCAGCGCTCCGCCGAGGACGAGGTCCTGCGGCTCCAGGGTGTGCAGAACCAGTTCGACCAGCTGCTTACCGCCCTGCGGGAGAACATGGAAAGCCTCTCCGGCGAGCTCGCGGCCATCGACGGCCGTCTGCGGGAGAACGAGACCCGGGCCGTGAGAGCCCGGGAGACCCTCCGGGTCCGGGAGCGGGAAGCTGCGGAATTCCGGGCCCGGGCGGAGACCATCCTATCCGGCCAGAGCGAGCTTCTGGCCCAGTCCGAGGCCCTGCGGGAGACCGTTACCGCCCGGCGGGAGGAGCTGGCGTCCCTGGCCGCCAACCGGGAGGCCGCCCTCCGCCGCGCCGCCGACCTCCGGCAGATGGCGGAGGACCTTACCGGCGACCGGGAGCAGAAGGAGGAGGTGCTGGGGCGCTACCAACGGGAGATTGACGGGACGCAGGCGGAGATCCGCCGCTGCCGGGAGATCCAGGCGGAGCGGAAGGCCCAGGGAGACGTCCTCCGCCAGCGGCTGGCGGAGATCAGCCGGGAGAAGCTGGCGCTGGAGGCTCAGCGCACCGCCAAGCTCCGGGAGAGCCAGGCGATGAACGATCGCTATCTGGATCTGGACCGGGCCGTGGGCAAGCTGGACACCAAACGCGCCACCTCCGCCATGGAGGAAAAGCAGATCCTGGACCGGCTCTGGGAGACCTATGAGCTCAGCCACAGCGACGCCCAGGCCCAGCGCATCGAGCTGGAGAGCCTGCCCAAGGCCAACCGCCGCATCGGAGAGCTGAAGCGGGAGATCGCTTCCCTGGGGGCCATCAACACCGGCGCAATTGAGGAGTTTGACCGGGTCAACGGCCGCTACACTTATCTCAGCGAGCAGCGGACGGACGTGGAGCGTGCCAAGGGTGAGCTGGAGGGCGTCATTGGCAAGATAACGGAGCAGATGACGGAGATCTTCCGCCAGCAGTTCGACCTGCTGAACGAGAGCTTCCAGCAGACCTTCCGGGACCTCTTCGGCGGCGGCGAGGCCCGGCTGGAGCTGGAGGACGAGAAGGATATTCTGGGCTGCGGCATTGAGATCAAGGCCCAGCCCCCGGGAAAGACCCTGAAGACCATCTCTCTCCTCTCCGGCGGCGAGAAGGCCTTTGTGGCCATCGCCCTGTACTTCTCCATCCTGAAGGTCCACCCCACTCCCTTCTGCGTAATGGACGAGATCGAGGCCGCCCTGGACGAGGCCAACGTGGTGCGCTACGCCCGCTATATGCGGACGCTGGCGGACAAGACCCAGTTCATCCTCATCACCCACCGCCGGGGCACCATGGAGGAGGCGGACGTTCTCTACGGCGTCACCATGCAGGAGCAGGGCGTCAGCAAGATCCTCACCATCAATATGAATGACCTTGCGAAGGAACTGAAGATCCGGTAAACCGGAGCGGGAAGCCGAATGAAATAAAATTTAAAGGAGCGCGGAATTATGAAGGTAGGTACCAGACTTGCAATTTTGAAGATCACGATCTTTCTGGGCATTATTCTCATCCTCTTCCACAAGCTGTCCTGGGGCCTTGCGCTCTGTGTGGTGAACCTGATCCTGCGTCTTTTCGTCTTCTGCCGCTGCCCCCACTGCGGCAAGGTGGTGGAGAACGCCTTCCAGGCCGGGACCACCTGCCCCAACTGCGGTAAGACCATTGAGTAATGCCCCGGGAGGGCCCAGGAAGGAAAAACTATGGGATTTTTTGACAAGCTGAAAAACATTACCGGCGGAGTTTTTGGCGGCGTCACCGACGTGGACGAGGACTTCTTCGACGAACTGGAGGAGCGCCTGATCCTGGCGGATATGGGGGTGGAGGTGGCGTCGGACGCCGTTCAGAAGCTCCGGGACCGCATCTATGCCCACCGACTCCGGGGGGAGGAGCAGCTGAAGGAGGCTCTGCAGGACATCCTGGCCCTGCAGATGCATGAGGATGAGACTGCCATGGACCTCTCCACCCGACCCTCCGTTATCCTGGTGGTGGGGGTCAACGGCGTGGGTAAGACCACCTCCATCGGAAAGATTGCCCACCTTCTCCGGAAGGAGGGTAAGACGGTTTTGCTCTGCGCGGCAGATACCTTCCGGGCCGCCGCCGCGGACCAGCTGGAGATTTGGGCCCGGCGGGCGGACTGCCAGATCGTCCGCCAGTCCGAGGGGGCGGACCCCGGCGCCGTGCTCTTTGACGCTCTGCAGGCCGCCAAAGCCCGGCAGGTGGACGTGGTGCTCTGCGACACCGCCGGCCGTCTCCACAACAAGGCAAACCTCATGGCGGAGCTTGCCAAGCTCTCCAGGATCATCGACCGGGAGTGTCCCGGCACCGCCCGGGAGACCCTCCTGGTGCTGGATGCCTCCACCGGACAGAACGGCCTCATCCAGGCCCGGAACTTCAAGGAGACCGCCGGCCTCACCGGTATCATCCTCACCAAGCTGGACGGCACCGCCAAGGGCGGCATCGCCGTGGCCATCTCCCGGGAGCTGGGCGTGCCGGTGAAGTTCGCCGGCGTGGGCGAGGGTATCGAGGACCTGAAGCCATTCAACGCCCGGGACTACCTGAAGGCCATTATTTAAGGGGGCGGGACCGTGATCAAGATCCTGCTTTTGACGGCGGTGGCCGTCTACGGTGTGCTTTACGCCGTGAACCCCAAGAAATTCCTGGAGCGCAGAGGGGATCGGGAGATCACCCCGGAGATGCTTCGGACCGCCCGCGGCGCGGGCGTCCTCATCACCGTGGCCTCCGCCGCGGTGCTGGCGTTGACGCTGGCGCGGGGCTGAGAAGGATTTCCCATGAAATCCTTTCCTTTGAAATCCCGCGCGCTGCGCGCCTTCGCGGCGTGCAGGATGCGCGCCCGTCTCATAAAACCGGACGCGCTTCGCGCAATCAAAAGCGTTGAAAGCTTTTGGCCAGGTTTTCGTATGAAAGGAGACTGCCGATGGAACGCAAAGACGGCCGGGCTTTCGATGAGCTGCGCCCGGTAAAGATCACCACGGACTTTGTGAAGTTCGCCGAAGGGAGCTGCCTCATCGAGTGCGGCGACACCAAGGTCCTCTGCTGCGCCAGTGTGGAGGACAGGACCCCGCCCTACGTCCCGGAGGGGGAGGGCTGGGTCACGGCGGAGTACTCCATGCTGCCCCGGGCCAACCGGGAGCGCAGCAAGCGGGACATCGCCAAGCTGAAGCTCTCCGGGCGCAGCGCGGAGATCCAGCGCCTGGTGGGCCGGTCCCTCCGGGCCGCGGTGGACATGCGCCGCCTGGGCGAGCGTACCGTCACCATCGACTGTGACGTCCTGCAGGGTGACGGCGGCACCCGCACCGCCTCCATCACCGGGGGCTTCATCGCCCTGAGCCTGGCTTGCAAGAAGCTGGTGACGGATGGCATTCTGGCTGCCTCCCCCATTGTCCACAGCATCACGGCGGTCAGCGCCGGCATCGTGGAGGATGCGCTGCTGTTGGACCTCGCCTACCGCGAGGACAGCCGGGCTCAGGTGGACCTCAACTGCGTCATGAACGAGTGGGGGGCGATCGTGGAGGTCCAGGGCA
>CAMBID010000049.1 GCA_945867445.1 uncultured Clostridia bacterium
CGGCGGCCGCCTGGCTCCGGGCGGCGGCGGAGCGCCGCGCCCTGCCCCACGCCCTCCTCTTCACCGGGGGAGACGGCCCCGCCGCGGCGGAGTTCGCCGCCGCCGCCATGGAATGTACGGCGGCGCACGGCCGCCCCTGCGGCACCTGCCACGCCTGCCGCAAGGTCCTCTCCGGCGTCCACCCGGACGTCACTTCCGTCCGGGACCCGGAGCACAAGCTCCTCTCGGCGGAGGTCATCCGGAACGTCCGGGCGGATGCCTACATCCGTCCCAATGAGGGGGCACGGAAGGTCTATGTCTTTCCGGACTGCGCCCTCCTCACCGAGGCGGACCAGAACATCCTCCTGAAAACCGTGGAGGAAGGCCCGCCGGACGCCGCCTTCCTCTTCTGCGCGGAGAGCGCCTCCGCCGTCCTGCCCACCCTTCGCTCCCGCTGCGCAGAGTGCAAGCTCCCCCCGGCATCATCGGAAGGGGAGCCCCCTCCAAGCCCCCGGGCGGAAGCTTTCTGCCGCAGCCTGGCCCGTGGAAAGCGGGGCGAGGCAGCGGCGGCCTGCGCCCGTCTGGAGCGGGAGAAACTGACGGGCGACGATCTGGAGGCCTTCTGCAGCGAGTGCCGGGTCCTCCTCTCCCGGGCCCTGAAGCTTCACTATGGGGCCCATGACAGCGGCGAAGTCCCCGCCCTCCTGGCAAAAAACTTGACAAACCCCCAGTTAATGCGCACAATAGAGCTGTTGGAGAGCTTCCGGCGGGACTGCCGCTTCCACATCGCCCCGGCCCAGGCGCTGGGCGCCCTGGCGGCAGAGGTGGAGGAGCTCCTCTGATACTACTCTCCCATGAAAATAAGATAGTTTCATGGGAACCGCCGCGCTTTGCGCGTCGGTGCGTCTCATAAGAATCCAACGCGCCGTTGGCGCTATCAAAACAAGACAATGGTCTTGTTTTTCATGGATTCTGGTATGAGGACCATTCCCGGCGGAGATCGCCGGATATCCTACCATTCGAGAGAAAAGGAGGCGATCCTTTGACGGAAGTGATCAGCGTCCGCTTTCGCGGCGGATGCAAGAACTATGATTTTGACCCCAAGGGCCTGGAGCTGAAGATGGGGGAGGAAGTGGTGGTGGAGACGGCCCAGGGCCTGGAGTTCGCCACCTGCACCGTGGGCAACCATGAGGTGGAGGACAGCGCCGTAATCCAGCCCCTCTGCCCCGTCCTCCGCCGGGCTACGGACGCCGACCGCGCTGCCGTGGAGCGGGGGCGGAGGAAGGAGAGCGAGGCCTTCGATATCTGTGAGAAGAAGATCGCGGACCACGGTCTCGAGATGAAGCTGGTGAACGTCAGCTGCAGCTTTGACGGCAGCAAGATCATCTTCTTCTTCACCGCCGACGGCCGGGTGGATTTCCGGGAGCTGGTGCGGGATTTAGCCTCCGTCTTCCGGGCCCGGATCGAGCTGCGGCAGATCGGCGTCCGGGACGAGGCCAAGATGATCGGGGGCCTCGGCATCTGCGGAAGGCCCTTCTGCTGCTCCCAGTTTCTGGACAGCTTTCTCCCGGTCTCCATCAAGATGGCCAAGACCCAGAACCTCAGCCTGAACCCCACGAAAATCTCCGGAACCTGCGGCCGCCTCATGTGCTGCCTCAAGTATGAGCAGAACGCCTATGAGGACGCCGCCAAGCGCATGCCCAAGACCGAGTCCTTCGTCCAGACGCCGGACGGTCCCGGCAACGTCAAGAGCGTGGACCTTCTCCAGGAGAAGGTCCGGGTCGCCCTGGACGGCGCCGCCCCCTCCGAGCCCCTGAAGACCTACCATAACTGCGAGATCTGCGTCCTGCGCAACGGCAAGGGCAGCCGGGAAGGCATTGAGATCCCGGCGGAGCGGCCGGAGCGCTACGTCCCCGAAAAGAAGGAGGAGCGCTCCTTCGGCATGCCCTTCGGCCTCACGCCGCTGGAGTCTGACGACGATGACTGGGACGACATCGAGGCCCCCGCCCGGGAGAAGATCGGCGACGGCAAGCGCCGCCGCTCCCACCGCCGGGGAAACCGCGGCCGGGGCGACGCCCCCCGTCCCGCCCAGGAAAAGCCCGGCAAGCCCACGTCTTCCAAGGATGCCAAGGCCGAGGCTCCCAAGCCCGACAAACCCAAAGCCCCCAAGCACCCCAAGGGTCAGGAGGGCGACCAGCCCAAGTCCGGCGGCTCCCGCCGCCGGGGCCGGGGTTCCCGGCCCGAGGGCGCCAAGTTCCAGGGCGAGGCGGAGAAGTCCGCCCCCCAGCCCGCCGCTCCCGCGGGGGAGAAGGCTGAGGGCGGCGAGGCACAGCAGCACCGCCGCCGTCCCCACCATCGCGGCGGCCGCCGCCGCAGAGGCAGCGAAAGCGGCCCGACCCCGCCCCCCAGCGAAGGCTGAGCCCGGGTCCCCCTTCTGCGCAGGCGGAGCCCAAGCTCCCGCAAACGGAGTGAATCCGCTCCCGGCGCCAGTTGGCCCCAAGCGAATGAGGCTGCCCCTGTCCGCAGGCGGCGCCAGAGCTTTGCACCCCACCCATGGGCGAGAGGGGCAGTCCCCTCACCGGTGAGCCCCGGGTTCCCGGCAGGAAAGGGCAATGCCCGTCCCCGGGCGCGCCCTGCCCTCTGCCCCAACGCCCGCCGCCGTCCCCCGGCGGCGGGCGTTTCCGCATCCGGTCCCCGCGCCTTTCCGCAGAGCTTTTGATACTCTTTCTTGATAAAAATCTTTGATTTTTATCAAGAAGGCGCCGCTGTCAGCGTCGCCCTTTTGCGGCAGTCTGCCGCAAAAGCCGTCTCATAAGTTCTTGACGCGCCTGCGGCGCTATAAAAAGCTTTTAAAGCTTTTTATCAAGAACTAGTATGATCCTACTCTCCCATTAAAGTAAGATATTTTAATGGGAGAGTAGGATCAGAGCCATCACAAGAAAAGGAGACCCTCCTATGGGAAAATTCGACGGCGTCCTGCTTGCCTGTGATTTTGACAACACCCTGGTCTATACCGAGCCCGCCCTGGTGGCCGGGGACCCCATTCCGCCCCTGGGCCGGGAAAACAGGGCGGCCCTGGAATACTTTACCGCCCACGGCGGCCACTTCGCCGTGGCCACCGGCCGGGCCCTGGCGGCCTTTCAGACCATCGCTCCGGAGCTGCCCATCAACACCCCCTGCGTCATCTGCAACGGCGCGGCTCTCTACGACTTCGGAAGGGGCGAGTACCTGGACTATAATCTCCTGGATGAGACGGCTCTCCGCCGGGGCCAGACCCTGCTGGACGCCTTCCCCACCCTGGCGGTGGAGGCCTACCACATCGGCAATGTGGTCCATGCCGTCCGACCCAATGAGTATGTCCGCCGCCACGAGCACCTGACACACGTGGGCACGGAGGAGAAGCCTAGTCTTCTGGAAGTCCCCCTGCCCCTCGGCAAATTCATCTTTGAGGATGACCACGAGATTCTCCTTGCCGCCCGCCGGCGGATGACGGAGGACGGCTGGGACCAGGATTACGAGCTGGTCTTCTCCCGGGACAACCTGCTGGAAATGACCGCCAAGGGCGCCAACAAGGGCGGCATGGTCCTGCGCCTGGCCCGGCGTCTGGGCGTGGAGCGGGAAAATATCTACTGCATGGGCGATGAAGGCAATGACATCTCCATGCTCCGCGCCGCCGCCCAGGGCTTCGCCCCCGCCAACTGCATCCCCGCCATCCGGGAGGAGGGATTTACCATCGTCTCCCACGCGGAGGGCCGCGCCGTGGCAGACGTGGTGGAGATCCTGGACCGGAAGTATTGAGGGCCTTCAGAAGAAAAGCCTACCTGGAGGCATTGTACTTCCAGGTAGGCTTGACTTTATAACAGATCCGTTAACTAATGGATCGGCGCTCTAATAACTTGGAAACATACCAGACCAAAAGTTCCGGAAGGATGTCTTTATAGGCGAAACAGCGAGGCATTTTCGTGAAGAGGGAGGACCGGCAGCCGCCTTGGCATAGAGGGAGATAGATGCAGGCGTCGCACACGGGGTCCAAGCCGATGTCTGTCCACCGGGAAAACGTTCCAGGGTCAGTTACACCATTCCAAACATCGCCGATGTTTTGCAGAAAGGTTTCACTGCATTTTCCCAGTTTTCCGTCGGGAAACACCGCATAACTGGAGGCGCTGCAGGAGGAGCACTGGTTCTTTTTGTAATTCAGACGGGCCAGCAATCTTGGCGGCGTCATTCCGTACTGCACGATGCGGTCAAAAAGCGCGATCAGATTCTGATCGGCGGTGGTGGTGGAGTGGAATGGGTCAGCGGCCTCTTCGTTCAGACAGCTCCATAGGGGATAAACATAGTAGAAAATATTATGATAGTTTCCAAGTTCCTGGTGCAGGCAGTCAATGAGGGAGAGGAGGCTTTCGTAATTAGTCGTATCATAATTCATCCGAATGGAGACGTGAATCCCGCTTTTCGCCAAAAGCTTGATATTGTGGAGAACGTTGTCAAAATTATGTTTTTCCGGACAAATGTAGTCTTTTACTGCATGATAGGTCTTTCGGTCTCCGTCAAGTGTGATCTGCACATATTTGGTGTTCCAGGTTGTTTTCATTTTTCGAACAATACCCGCATCGATTAAACTGCCGTTGCTGATAAAAGCGCTTTGAAGGCGGCAATGAAGACGCTGGCAGGAGGGAGTCAATTTTCCCACAATGTAATCGATTATGCCGGGATTGAGTAACGGTTCCCCGCCAAACCACTCGAAGGTTAGGGTGTCGCCCTCCTGCAGCATGGGCAGAATAAATGCGATTACTTGCTCTGCGGTGGCCTCTGTCATAGTGACAGGAGAGATCCCTTTTTCAAAGCAGTAGTAACAGCGCGCATTGCAGGCGGAAGTGGTCCAGAGACGGATCAATTTTTCCTTGCTGTGAAGGATTCCGTTTGCACGATCCTGATGGATGAGAGATTTCTCATCGGTTCCTTCCGGGACGAGAATGCCCTTTTTTACAAGTGTTTGTTCCTCTTCCGCAGAGAGCTTGTTTTCTTGGTATCGGCGCAAGGTGTCGGGCTGGAACAGTCCCAACGCACCGGAAAAGGCATTAAAAATGATGGTTCGCCCATCCGGATAGGGGACGAGAAGATTGTACAGCGATTTTTGGTAAGGCATAGTGAACTCCTCTCAAAAGTTTGAAAATGCCCACCGGATCATCGATGAGCGGTGGGCATTTACGCATGTGAACTTGTGAAAAGGTCAATTGTCACAGCTGTGGCAGGTTCCCTGGCAGCCCTGATCGTCGCAGTAGCAGGAACAAGCTTCGGAAACTTCGATGTCTTCAAAAAACTCCATGAAAAGGCCCCTTTCTAAAAAACATTCACATGATTTCTTGCTTATTTTATAAGTATAGCATAAACGATAAACTGCGTCAACAGCGGGCAGCTGATTTTGTGAAATTTTGTAAGATACGGATCGGAGCACCCTTCAGGTCTGCCTGGTGAAGGCGGGGCATGGCTGGAAGGTCCTGACCTTTGATTGCGACTGAGCCGACAAAGCGCCCCGGAAGCGTTGGCTTCCGGGGCGCTGCTTTGCGTTTTTAGGGGTCTTACTCCTCCGGCAGCCTGGGGGGCTGGGGGATGGGGTTGGTTTCCTTCGCGGTGTCGTAGTAGGACGCCTGGACGACGGTGAAGGCCGGGAGGTAGAGCAGGGCCACCGCCAAGTGGAAGAGGTCAAAGACCGCCGTCTGGCCCAGGGGAGAGAGGGGGATGGCAGGCAGGCTCAGGGTCCAGTTCAGGCCATAGGCCCGGGCATAGGCGGGGAGGAGGTAGACCAGGTCCTGGTAGATGGCCGGCAGCCGGGAGAGGAGGATCCAGGGCAGGAAGCGGAGTTCCAGGGCAAAAAGCTGGCGCTTGTAGCCGTAGGCGTGGATGCGGGCGCGGCGCATGGCCTTACCTCTCCTCGCATAAGTAGTCTGTTATTTTCCGCCCGGCTGCGCCATGTGGCCGGTACCCAATGGGGCAACAAGAAGTACATGAATATGAAGCACTTAGAGGCGGCTCTGGAAGACGTCTCTATTGCCGGCTGACTTCATTCAGCCAGAGCCTGCAAACGAATTTCCGCATAACTCTTAACGGCACCGTGGGCAGCGCCCCGGTCAAAAATAAACTTCGCTTTTTAATTGCTCAAAAAAGGTTGCAAAAAATAAAAACAGCCTATTTCCGGAGAAATAAGCTGTTTTCTGGAGCTGCTGACCAGATTTGAACTGGTGACCTCATCCTTACCAAGGATGCGCTCTACCGACTGAGCTACAGCAGCAAATGGCGACCCGGAACGGGCTCGAACCGTCGACCTCTAGCGTGACAGGCTAGCGTTCTAACCAACTGAACTACCGGGCCA
>CAMBID010000050.1 GCA_945867445.1 uncultured Clostridia bacterium
TTACCACAGATAAAGGAGACACCTATTATGCACAGACGCCCGGGGCGAGGCCATGCGCGCCGCCATCGGGGAGGCACGTCTGGCGGGGGATTCCCTGGGCGGCGTCATCGAGTGCGCCGTGCTGGGCCTGCCCGCAGGTCTCGGCGACCCCATGTTCGACGGGATGGAGAACCGCATCGCCTCCGCCGTTTTTGCCGTTCCGGCGGTGAAGGGCATCGAGTTCGGCGCGGGCTTTGCCGCCGCCGGACTGCGGGGCAGCGAGAACAATGATCCCTTTTCCGTAGAAAACGGGCGGATTATTACGACCAGTAATCACTGCGGCGGGATCTTGGGCGGCATCACCGACGGCATGCCCCTGACCTTCCGCGCCGCGGTGAAGCCCACCCCCTCCATCGCCCGACCCCAGCAGAGCGTAAACCTGAAAACCGGAAAGATCATTCCCCTCACCGTCACGGGGCGGCACGACCCCTGCATCGTGCCCAGGGCGGTGCCCTGCATCGAAGCGGCCGCAGCCATCGCGGTCTATGACGCGCTGCTGGCGCGGAGAAAGGAGCAAGCATGGAACTGAAGGACTACCGGGAAAAAATGGACGCCATTGACGCCCAGCTCCTGGCCCTTTTCCTCCAGCGGATGGAGACGGCGGCGGAGATCGCCGCCTATAAGAAGGCCCACGGCCTCCCGGTGCTGGACGCCGGGCGGGAGCGGGCCAAGCTCCGGGCGCTGGAGGAGCAGACCCCCGAGGACCTCCGGGACTACACGGACTCCCTCTACCAGACCCTCTTCGAGCTGAGCCGCAGCAGTCAGACCCGCCTTCTGGGCGTTGCCAGCCCCCTGACGGAGGCCATTGCCAAGGCCCTGAAGGACACCCCCCCACTCTTCCCGGAGAGCGCCAGCGTCGCCTGCCAGGGGGTGGAGGGGGCCTACTCCCAGCTGGCCTGCGATCGGCTCTTCCGCCGGCCCAACGTCTTCTACTTCGCAAGCTTTGAGGCGGTCTTCACCGCCATTGAGAAGGGTCTTTGCCGCTATGGCGTCATCCCCCTGGAAAACAGCACCGCGGGTTCCGTCAACGTCGTCTACGACCTCATGCAAAAGCACAACTTCCGCATCGTCCGCTCCGTCCGGCTGAAGGTGGATCACAATCTTCTGGCAAAGCCCGGGACAAAGCTTGCGGACATCCGGGAAATCTACTCTCACGAGCAGGCCATCAGCCAGTGCGGGGCCTTCCTCGCCCGGCACCCGGAGATCACCGTCATCCGCTGCGAGAATACCGCCGCCGCCGCCAAGCGGGTGGCGGAGAGCGGCGATCCCGGCGCGGCGGCCCTGGCCTCCCGCGCCTGCGCGGAGCTCTACGGCCTCACCTGCCTTGCCGACGCCGTCCAGGACCAGGGCAGCAACTTCACCCGCTTCATCTGCATTGCGAAGAAGCTGGAGATCTATCCCGGCGCGGACCGCACCAGCCTCATGATGACCCTGCCCCACCGCCCCGGCTCCCTCTATCAGGTCCTCTCCCGCTTCTACGCTCTCGGCATCAACCTCAACAAGCTGGAGAGCCGCCCCATGCCGGAGCGGAACTTCGAGTTCATGTTCTACTTCGACCTGGAGACTTCGGTCTATGCCCCCCGCTTCCGCCAGCTGATGGGGGAGCTCCCCGCCCTCTGCGAGGAGTTCTCGTACTTGGGCAGCTACAGCGAGGTGGTCTGAATGAAGCGCTGCGGACTCCTGGGGGAGAGATTGGGCCACAGCTATTCCCCCGCCATCCATGCCATGCTGGGGGACTACGAGTACCGCCTCTATGAGTGCCCCAGGGATAAGCTGGGGGACTTCCTGAAGGCCCGGGATTTCGACGGCCTCAACGTCACCATCCCCTATAAGAAGGCCGTTCTCCCATACTGCGCGGAGCTCTCCCCCATGGCGGCGGCCATCGGCAGCGTGAATACCCTGCTCCGCCGGCCGGATGGCAGCCTCTATGGCGACAATACCGACGCCTTCGGCTTTGAGAGCCTGCTGCGCCATGCCGGGCTGGGCCCTGCAGGCCGCAAGTGCCTGGTGCTGGGCAGCGGCGGGGCCAGCGCCACCGTCCAGGCGGTGCTGCGGCAGCTGGGGGCGGGGAGCGTCACCGTCATCTCCCGGGGCGGGGAGGACAACTATGGGAACCTCTCCCGCCACCGGGACGCGGAGCTCCTCGTGAACACCACGCCGGTGGGCATGTACCCCGGCAACGGCCTCGCGGCGGTGGACCTCACTGCCTTTCCCAACTGCCGGGGCGTGGTGGACCTCATCTATAACCCCGCCCGGACGGCCCTGCTCCTGCAGGCCGAGCGGCTGGGCATTCCCTGCGCCGGCGGCCTCTGGATGCTGGCGGCCCAGGCCAAGCGGGCCTCGGAGCTCTTCACCGGCAGCGCCATTCCGGACGATATCATCCCATGCATCACCGCCGCCCTCCGCCGGGAGACGGAGAACGTTATCCTCATCGGCATGCCCGGCAGCGGGAAGACCACCGTCGCCATGGCCCTCGCGGAGAAGCTCCGGCGCCCCGTGCTGGACAGCGACGCCGCCGTGGAGGAGACGGCGGGTATCCCCATCCCCGCAATCTTTGAGCGGGAGGGGGAGGCGGGCTTCCGCCGCCGGGAGACGGCCGCTCTTGCGGAGCTGGGAAAGCGCGGCGGCATCATCCTTGCCACCGGCGGCGGCAGCGTCACCCGGCCGGAGAACTATGACCTCCTCCACCAGAACGGGACCATTCTCTGGCTGCGGCGGGATATTGCAAAGCTCCCAACGGACGGCCGCCCCATTTCCCAGAGCCGGGACCTCTCCGAGCTTCTGCGGGAGCGGACCCCTGCCTACACCCGCTTCGCGGACCACATCATCGACAACAACGGCACGGTGGAGGAGACCCTCTGCCGGATTCTGGAGGTGCTGCCATGAAATTTCTCATTATCAACGGCCCCAACATGAATCTTCTGGGCCTGCGGGAGCCCGGCATCTACGGCAAGGGCACCCTTGCCGACCTGGAGGACTTCCTCCGCCAGGCGGGGGAGACCGAGGGCGTGGAGCTGGCGTTCTTTCAGTCCAACCATGAGGGGGCCCTCGTGGACGCCATCCAGGCGGCCTACGGGGAAATGGACGGAATTGTCATCAACCCCGCTGCCTACACCCACACCAGCGTCGCCATCCTGGACGCCCTGAAGGCTGTGGCCCTCCCGGCGGTGGAGGTCCACATGTCGAAGGTCGATGAGCGGGAGCCCTTCCGCCAGGTGTCCTACGCCGGCATGGCCTGCGTCAAGACCTATATGGGCCTGGGCTTTGAGGGCTACCGCCAGGCCATCCTCTATCTCAAGGACTATCTTGCCGGAAAGGAGGCGGAGGCATGATCCCCGAAACCGTTCTGCGCTGGGGAGGCGGCGGCTCCGTCATCCGGGAGCTCAGCGCCTACGGCGCCCGGCGGGCCAGGGAGGTGGGAGAGGAGAACGTCTTCGATTTCGCCATCGGCTCCCCCAGCGCCGATCCCCCCGCCGCTCTCCACGACGCCATGCGCCGCCTGATGGAGACAGTCCCTCCGGCGGAGCTCCATACCTATGTTCCCGCCCCCGGCCTCCCCTCGGTGCGGGCGAAGGTGGCGGATTTCCTGAATGCCCAATTCTTTATGGCCTACCGGCCGGAGGACATCTGTCTGACGGACGGGGCCTCCTCCGCCCTGGCGCTGGTGACCCGGGCCCTCCTCTCCCCGGGGGAGGAGGTCGTCATTCCCACCCCCGCCTTCCCGGAGTACTGGGTCTATGTGGAATCCGTGGGGGGCGTGGTGAAGCCGGTGCCCTGCCTGCCGGAGAGCTTCCGGCTGGATCTCGCCGCCCTGGAGGCCGCCATTACCCCGAAGACCGTCCTGGTCCTTCTGAACTCCCCCAATAATCCCAGCGGCGCGGTCTATCCCCGGGGGGACCTGGAGGTCCTCACGGCCATGCTGAAGCGCAGGGAGCGGGAGCTGGGCCATCCCATCTATCTCCTGGCGGATGAACCCTACCGGGAACTGGTCTACGGCGGGGCGGAGGTGCCCTTCCTGCCGGCCCTGTACCCGGATACCCTCTACTGCTACTCCTTCAGCAAATCCCTCTCCATCCCCGGGGAGCGAGTGGGCTTCCTAGCCTTCCACCCGGAGATGGCGGAGCGGGACCGGCTCTTTGACGCCGTCCAGGGCGCCATGCGGATGACAGGGTACCTCTGCGTCTCGCCCCTTTTCCAGCTGGCGGCGGCGGAGTGCCTGGGTGTCACGGCGGACATCTCCGTCTATGAGCGGAACCGGGACCTCATCTGCAGCGGCCTTCGGGAGCTGGGCTACCGCTTTCCGGAGCCCCGGGGGGCCTTTTACCTCCTGCTGCAGGCCCCGGAGGGCGACGGCCAGGCCTTCTCCCGTCGCTGCATGGCGGAGGATGTCCTCCTGGTTCCCGGCGAGGAATTCTTCTGCCCCGGTTACGTCCGCCTTGCCTACTGCGTCCCGGAGGAGCGGCTGCGCCGCTCCCTGCCCGCCTTCCGACGCATCGCGGAGAGCTGCGGCATCCTGCCCTGAATCCAGCCAAAGCCCTGGGACGAAAGTCCCGGGGCTTTGCCGCGCCTCTGCGCGCTTTTCACAAAATCGCCGAACCAAATTGAAATAATTGGAACGCAAACGATTAAATTTCCGATTTTTTTATTGAATCTATACAAAGACATCCTGTTTGCCCCTTGCCAAAGCCCCGGGAAGCCGGTATAATAAGCATCAGAATACCAGCGTTTGCCACCGCCGTGACCGGGGTGACCCCGCCGGGGCGGAATTCCAAGACGCAGGAGGGAAGTACATGGACTATTCCGTCGTGTTCGTCTGCCTGATGGGCATGGGCACCGTGTTCTTCGGGCTCATCTGCATTGTGGCCCTCTGCTACCTGATGAGCGCCGTTTGCCGCGGGACAGAGCGAAAGAAACCGACCCCCGCAGCCCCCGCTGTCCCCGCCGGGACCAGCGACCGGGGCGAGCTGGTGGCCGCCATCTCCGCCGCCCTGGCGGAGGAGCTGGGCACCGACATCAGCGGCATCCGCATTCTGTCCCTGAAGAAACTGGAAAACTGAGGAGGAGACACCATGAGAAAGTACAGAGTCACCGTCAACGGCACGGTCTATGAGGTGGAGCTGGAGGAGATCACCGGGGCTGTTCCCGCCGCTGCCCCCGCCGCGGCCGCTCCCGCCCCTGCCGCCGCTCCCGCTCCCGCGGCCCCCGCCGGGGAAGGCGAGCAGATCACCTCTCCCATGCCCGGCACCATCCTGGCGGTGAACGTCACCGTCGGCCAGAGCGTGAAGAAGGGGGATGTGCTGATGGTCCTGGAGGCCATGAAGATGGAAAACGAGATCATGTGTCCCCGGGATGGCGTCGTGAGCTCCGTCCAGGCCGCCAAGGGCGCCTCGGTGGAGTCCGGCACGCTGCTCTGCGTCCTGCAGTAAGAGAGCGGAGGCGCTGATATGGCCGCGATGCAGAATTTTCTCCAGAGCACGGGGTTCTTCCTCTTTTCCCAGGGGGAGAACTGGAAGTGCCTTCTGATGATCGCCATCGCCTGCGTACTGCTGTACCTGGGCATCCGAAAGAAGTTTGAGCCGCTGCTGCTGGTGCCCATCGCCTTCGGCATGCTGCTCACCAACCTGCCCGGGGCGGAGATGTTCCATGAGATCCTCTTCGCCGGGGGGCACATCCACTGGGACCTCTTCGGCGGCGGCTCCGTCACGGCGGAGCTGCTGGCGGACCTGCTGGACCAGGGCGTTTCCCAGGACATTCTGGCCCCCTATGCCGAGCAATTGATGACCATTGCCCGGGACACCTTCAGCCCGGAGGTGATGGAGAGCGCCATCGCCGAGATCGCCTCCGCCGCCAGCGGCACCCTTTCGGATTTTGCCGTGGAGCTCCAGGCTCTGGTCCAGGCGGAGCAGGCCGCCGCCTACTACGGCGTGACCCTGCCCGCCGTCACCGTCAGTACCGGCCTGGTGGACGTGCTGTACCTGGGCGTGAAGCTGGGGATCTATCCCTGCCTTATCTTCCTGGGCGTGGGCGCCATGACGGACTTTGGCCCCCTTATCGCGAACCCCAAGAGCCTCCTTCTGGGCGCAGCCGCCCAGCTGGGCATCTTCATCACCTTCGTCGGCTGCCGCCTCATGGGCTTCACCGGGCCGGAGGCCTCCTCCATCGGCATCATCGGCGGCGCGGACGGCCCCACCGCCATTTTCGTTACCGCCATGCTGGCCCCGGCCCTGCTGGGTCCCATCGCCGTCTCGGCCTACTCCT
>CAMBID010000051.1 GCA_945867445.1 uncultured Clostridia bacterium
CCCCGGCCGGGGGCGTTTCCCAATGGAGAAATCGGATGAAAAAGAACGCAGGAGGTAATATCACATGAAAATCGGATTCCTGGGCTGCGGCGCCATGGGCAGCATCTACGCCGGCAACCTCACCAAGGCCCATGAGGTCTACATCTTCGACGCCATGCCCGCCGTGTGCGAGGCCGTGAACACCACCGGCATCACCATCGACGAGCCCGACGGCACCACGAAGGTCTATCACCCCGTCATCGCCACCACCGACCCCAGCACCATCGGCGAGATGGACATTATGATCGTCTTCGTCAAGTATCTTTTCCTGGAGAGCGCCCTTGAAAAGTGCAAGACCATGATCGGGCCCCACACCATTGTCCTCTCCCTGCAGAACGGCATCGGTAACTACGATGAGATCGCCAAGGTGGTCCCCGAGAAGCAGATCTGCTGCGGCACCACCGCCCACGGCGCCACCAACCTGGGCCCGGGCCACTCCCGCCACACCGGCGTGGGCATCACCAACGTGGGCACCATCAAGGGCGGTCATGAGAGCGCCGAGAAGGTGGCGGAGGCCCTGCGGGCCGGCGGCTTCGAGGTCAGCGTGCAGGAGAACGTGATGCAGCTCATCTGGCACAAGCTCTTCGCCAACATCGCCATCAACGCCATCACCGCCCTGCTGGACGTCACCAACGGCACCGTCGCCGAGAACGAGCACGAGCGCCATCTCGCCGAGAAGATGGTCCGGGAGGCCGTGGCCGTGGCCAACGCCACCGGCTGCTCCTTCGATGTGGAGGCCGAGCTGAAGAACGCCTTCGACATCGCCCTGGCCACCGGCACCAACCGCTCCTCCATGCTCCAGGACGTCACCCGCAAGGGCATCACCGAGATCAAGATCATCAATGGCGCCGTGGTGAAGGAGGGCAAGGCCGCCGGCATCCCCACCCCCTACAACGAGGCCATCGTGGACCTGATCCTGGCTAAGCAGGACAGCTACCTCCAGAAGTAAACGAGCCAAACCGCAAAAAGGACAGGCGCTTTCGCGTCTGTCCTTTTTGTTATGCCATATATCAGGAGAAGCGAAAGGCAGCGATGGGGGCGGCCCATCGCTGCATTCCGGAAAAGAGATGAAAAAGAAAAGAGAAAACGCGTGGAAAGAGGGAAGGACAGTTCCGCTGCCTCCCCGGAAGGAGGGGCGCGGAGAGCGGACCGCCGGCGGCACTTCCGGCCAGGACCCTTCCTTTGTGAAACTTATATCACACTATGGGGCGTCTGTCAACGTCAAATTGTTAAAACTTTAGCGTTAATTTTTTGTCGAATTGTGCAGGATGACGCAAACCCGAGAAAATGGCAGGAAAACCGGCATTTTCCCCGGGAAAACCGCCCTATCCGGGAGAAAACCGGCGCTCTGCCTCTTGCCCTTTGGCAAAAAAGATGGTAGGCTGGTGGCATCACGAAAACGATTTCTTTTCAGGAGGACCCCATATGGACCGCATCCTGCTCTTTGACTTGGACGGCACGCTGACGGATTCCCGGGAGGGCATCGTGCGGTGCGTCCGCTATGCCCTGGAAAAGCGGAACCGCCCCATTCCCCCGGAGGACACCCTTCTGCGCTTCATCGGCCCGCCGCTGGAGGATTCCTTCCGGCGGTACTGCGGCCTGACGGGGGAGGAGGCGGAGGAGGCCGTCCGCCTCTACCGGGAGCGCTACGCCCCCATCGGCCTCTATGAAAACCGTCCGGCTCCGGGGCTTGCGGACTACTGCCGGCGGTGGAAGGCGGAGGGCTGCCGCCTGGCCCTGGCCTCCTCCAAATCGGAGGCCATGTGCGTGAAGGTTTGTGAGCGCTTCGGCTTCTCCGGGTCCCTGGAGGTCATTGCCGGCAGCCGCCCCGGCAGCGGCATGACCAAGGCCGACGTCATCCGGGAGTGCATGGCGCGGATGCAGCTCACGGAGGAGGACAAGCGCCGGACCCTCATGGTGGGGGACCGGAAGTTCGACGTGGAGGGCGCGGCGGAGTGCGGCCTTCCCTGCGTGGGAGTGGAGTTTTTCGGCTACGCCGAACCCGGCGAGCTGAAAGCCGCCGGCGCCGTGGCCGTGGTGAAGACCGCGGCGGAGCTGGACGCCTATCTCCGGAGCTGCGCCTGCCCTGGGTGAAAGCGCCTGCCCCTTGCAAGGACGGGAAAACTTTGCTACAATAATGCTTGCGGAAGAAACCGCCTTGCGGTTTCTTCGCGCGGCGGTGGCCGCGCAATTCCATAAAAACGGCTCCTTTGCGCCGCTTTTATGGAATTCAGCCATTGCTGCAATGCGTATTTCCACGGGAGCGGCGCAGCGCTCCCTACGCACTACAATACAACCATTCCCTGTCCCTGGGAGAGAGACAGGCTGGCCCCGGATTTCCGGGGCGGGAAGGAGAGATCCCATGGACGTGAAAGACATCCTCTGCCGCTGCGACCATACCCTCCTGACCCAGGGCGCCACCTGGGCGGAGATCCGGGCCCTGTGCGATGACGGCGTGAAGTACGGCTGCGCCAGCGTCTGCATCCCGGCAAGTTATGTCGCCCGGGCGGCGGAGTACCTGCACGGAAGGCTCCCGGTCTGCACCGTCATCGGGTTCCCCAACGGCTACTCCACCACCGCCGCCAAGTGCTTTGAGGCCCGGGACGCCGTGGAAAACGGGGCTGACGAGATCGACATGGTGATCAATATCGGCTGGGCCAAGGACGGCCGCTGGGACGATCTCCTCTCGGAGATCCAAGCGGTGAAGGCTGCCTGCGGCGGGCGCATCCTGAAGGTCATCCTGGAGTGCTGCCTCCTGACGGAGGAGGAGAAGATCCGCCTCTGTGAGGTCGTCACCGAAAGCGGGGCGGACTTCATCAAGACCTCCACCGGCTTTGGCGGCGGCGGCGCCACGAGGGAGGATGTGGCCCTGATGGCCGCCCACGTGGGCCCCGGTGTGGCCATCAAGGCCGCCGGCGGCATCGCGACCTTGCAGGATGCCGAGGATTTCATTGCCCTGGGCGCTTCCCGCCTTGGCACCAGCCGGGTGGTGAAGGCCGTGAAGGCCCTGGAAGCCGCCGAGTGATGCCCCAAACCCCATAGACCCGCGGCTCCCCGGAGCCGCCCAAAAATAAAAGGAGGAAAAACTATGTCCACTCCCCATAACAGCGCCGCCAAGGGCGAGATCGCCAAGACCGTCCTCATGCCCGGCGATCCTCTCCGGGCCCAGTTCATTGCCGAGACCTTCCTGACCGATGCCAAGCTGGTCAACAACGTCCGTGGCATTCACGGCTACACCGGCACCTACCAGGGCGTTCCCGTCAGCGTCATGGCCTCCGGCATGGGCATGCCCTCCATGGGGATCTACTCCCACGAACTCTTCGCCTTCTACGATGTGGAGAACATCATCCGCATCGGCTCCGCCGGAGCCATGACCGCCAAGCTCAAGCTCCGGGACGTGGTGGCCGCCCAGGGCGCCTGCACCAATTCCAACTACCTGGCACAGTTCGGCATGCCCGGTGTCTTCGCCCCCATCGCGGACTTTACCCTGCTGGAGACCGCCGTGGCCATCGCCCGGGAGAAGGGCGTCCGGATGCCCGTGGGCAACGTCCTCTCCTCCGACGTCTTCTATGACGCCTCCGGCAAGTCCATGGACTGGGCCAGGATGGGCGTCCTCTGCGCCGAGATGGAGACCGCCGCTCTCTACGCCAACGCCGCGTTCCTGGGCAAGCGGGCCCTGAGCCTTCTCACCATTTCCGACAGCATCGTCACCGGCGAGGAGCTCCCCGCCGAGGACCGCCAGACCACCTTCACACAGATGATGGAGATCGCCCTGGGCGTGGCCGTGGCCATGGCCGGAAAGGCAGGCTGAGACCGTGAAAGTCCTCCTCCTCAACGGCAGCCCCAACCAGCACGGCTGTACCGACGCCGCCCTGAGTGAGGTGGAAGCCCAGCTTCATCGGGAAGGCATCGGGACCGAGCGGTACTGGGTGGGCCGCCAGCCTGTCCCCGGCTGCATCGCCTGCAACCGCTGCGCGGAGACCGGCCGCTGCGCCTTTGACGACGGCGTCAACGATCTCATAGCCCGGGCGAAGGAGTTCGACGCTCTGGTGGTGGGCTCCCCGGTGTACTACGCCGGGCCCTCCGGGCAGATCCGCTGCTTTCTGGACCGTCTCTTCTATGCGGGCGGCGCCGCCTTTACCGGAAAACCCGGCGCGGCGGTGGTCTCCTGCCGACGGGGCGGCGCCAGCAGCGCCTTTGACCAGCTGAATAAGTACTTCACCATCTCCAACATGCCGGTGGTCCCCTCCCAGTACTGGAATCAGGTCCACGGCCGCACCCCCGACGAGGTTCGCCAGGACCTGGAGGGTCTCCAGACCATGCGCACCCTGGCCGCAAACCTTGCCTGGATGCTCCGCTGCAGAGAAGCCGGCGCCAGGGCCGGCGTCCAGCCTCCACAGTACGAGCCGGGCATTGCCACGAATTTCATCCGCTGAAGCATGGAAAGCAGGCGGGCCGCCCCGGGCGGCCCGCCTGCTTGTTCCTCCGCCGGGGCGGAGGCCCCGGGCTTCCGGCGGAAACTGTCCCTCCCGCGCGGAAACGTTTGCGTGAGCGGCGGAAGAATTCTGCCGCCCTGCAAAGAGACGAAAATTTCCGGCACGGGAAATTGTTTTTTGTTGGAAACGTAAAAAAGGAAAAGCGTTGCGCACAAAAAAGCAAGATTTCCTTGAAAACCTCCGCCGCTGTGCTAAAATGTTGACATTCAAAATCATCCCCGGCGCAAATGTAATGATTTTAAGGAGTGGAAAGAAATGGATAACCTGATCTGGGCCGCACCGGTACTGGCCATCCTGGCTCTGGTGTTCGCCGCCGCCAAGACCTCCATGGTCTCCAAGGCCGAGGCCGGCACCGACCGCATGAAGGAGATCGCGGGCAGCATCAGCGAGGGCGCGCACGCCTTCCTCTTCGCCGAGTATAGGATCCTGGTGATCTTTGTGGCGGTGCTGTTCCTGCTTATCGGCTTTTTCATCAGATGGAAGACCGCCCTCTGCTTCCTGGTGGGCGCGGCCTTCTCCGTGGCCGCCGGCTACGTGGGCATGAACGTGGCCACCAAGGCCAATGTCCGCACCGCCAACGCCGCCCGGACCTCCGGCATGAACCGGGCCCTGAGCCTGGCCTTCGCCGGCGGCTCCGTCATGGGCATGTGCGTGGTGGGCCTGGGCCTTCTGGGCTGCTCTGTGATCTATGCCGTCACCAAGGATACCGAGATCCTCACCGGCTTCTCCCTGGGCGCCTCCTCCATTGCCCTCTTCGCCCGTGTGGGCGGCGGCATCTACACCAAGGCTGCCGACGTGGGCGCGGACCTGGTGGGCAAGGTCGAGGCCGGCATCCCCGAGGATGACCCCCGGAACCCCGCCGTCATCGCCGACAACGTGGGCGACAACGTGGGCGACGTGGCCGGCATGGGCGCGGACCTCTTTGAGAGCTATGTGGGCGCGCTGGTCTCCGCCCTGACTCTGGGCGTCGTGGCCTTCCAGGCCGAGGGCGCCATCTTCCCCCTGGTGCTGGCCGCCGCCGGCATCCTGGCTTCCATCATCGGCTGCTTCTTCGTGAAGGGCGATGAGAAGGCCAACCCCCACAAGGCCCTGAAGATGGGCTCCTACGTCTCCTCCGCCGTGGTAGTGGTGGCCTCCCTGGTTCTGGGCAAGGTGTTCTTCGGCGGCTTCGCCCAGGCCATCGCCATCATCGCGGGCCTCATCGTGGGCCTCGTCATCGGCATCGTCACCGAGATCTACACCTCCGGCGACTATAACTCCGTCAAGAAGATCGCCCAGCAGTCTGAGACCGGCGCCGCCACCACCATCATCAGCGGCCTGGCCGTGGGCATGATGTCCACCGCCGTGCCCATCCTGCTGATCTGCGTGGGTATCTTCATCTCCTACCAGGTGGCCGGGCTTTACGGCATCGCCCTCGCGGCGGTCGGCATGCTCTCCACCACCGGCATCACCGTGGCCGTGGACGCCTACGGCCCCATCGCCGACAACGCCGGCGGCATCGCCGAGATGAGCGGTCTGGATCACTCCGTCCGCGAGATCACGGACAAGCTGGACGCTGTGGGCAACACCACCGCCGCCATGGGCAAGGGCTTCGCCATCGGCTCCGCCGCCCTCACCGCCCTGGCCCTCTTCATGAGCTATGCCCAGGCCGTGGGCATCGACCTCAGCGGCATCAACATCCTGGATTCCCGGGTCACCATCGGCCTGCTGCTGGGCGGCATGCTGCCCTTCATCTTCACGGCCCTCACCATG
>CAMBID010000052.1 GCA_945867445.1 uncultured Clostridia bacterium
GACTTCATTCAGCCAGAGACTGCAAACGAATTTGCGCATAACTCTTGACACTACCTGTGAGCGAAATGCTCAACGGGTTCTTGCGCTGAATAATATAATTTTGCCGCCGGAGAACGCACCCGTCTGACTGACAAGCGCCCAGCTTGTGCTTGGAGGAACCGGGGCAGTTCCCTCCATAGGCACTGTGCCGCCGCCCTTGGACGGATAGCCGCCAATCAGGAACGGTTCGATTGCTCCATTCTTTATAAAAGAAAGTTGACAAATTTCTTATCGAAATTTGTCAACTTATCTTGGTGCCGGTGGTGGGACTCGAACCCACACGGAGTCGCCCCCGGCGGATTTTGAATCCGCTACGTCTACCATTCCATCACACCGGCATCTGTTAAACCATGATACCATGCCCGCTGCAGGAATGCAAGGAGAAATTCCGCGGCCACGGGGAGCCGGGTGTAGGCCACGGGGAGCCGGGGCCGCGGTTTCCGTTTTTCGGGACGGGCAGGGGGACTTCCCAAAGAAAACCGGGAGAAAATCCGAAAGAAGTGCTACCAAAACGGAAGAAGAAGTGGTATAGTAACCTTGTATCGCTATGGGCAGACGCGCCGGGGGACCGGCGGGAAGGGAGGCGGACGGATGAGAAGCTTAAAACGGTATCTGGCGGTGCTTTTCGCGGCGCTGAGTCTCGCCGGGACGCTTTCCGGCTGCTCGCTGAATCTCGCGGCCTCGCCGGAGGATCTCTACGCCCTGCCCCAGCTGCCGGCGGAGTACGCCGGGCTGAACAACTCCATCCGCCAGCTCATCGAGGCCGGTGCAGAGTACGCCGCCCCCACGGCGGGCACCAATCTGCAGCCCCTGCAGCTGGTGGATCTGGACGGCGACGGGCAGGAGGAGGCCCTGGCCTTTCTCCGCCGGGGCAGCGACGAGCGGGCGCTGAAGATCTATATCTATGAGCGGACGGAGCAGGGCTACGCCCAGAGCGCCGTCATCGAGGGCAGCGGCACCGCCGTCTACAGCGTGGACTACCGGGATCTGGACGGCGACGGCCGCCAGGAGATCCTGGTGAGCTGGAAGGTGGGACCGGAGATGCAGGTGCTCTCCGTCTTTACCATTCACCTGGGCGCCCCCCGGGAACTGATGAACAGCGGCTACATCCGCTACGCCGCCGCGGACCTGGACGGATGCGGCCGGGAGGAGATCCTGATCTTCCGGACGGATGAGCAGGGGGCCGGCACTGCGGATTACTACGCCTGGACCGATGACGGCACCCTGGCCCCCGCCGGAGTGGCCCGGCTATCCATGACCATGGCGGAGCTCAGCGCCGGGCAGGTGCTCTCCGGGACCCTGCGGGGCAGCGTCCCGGCGGTCTTTGCCACCGGCGTCAGCGACTCCCGCATCCAGGTGACAGACGTGCTGGCTCTGCGCCAGGGGGAGCTGGGGAACCTGACGGTCTCCAACAGCACCGGCGTCTCCCGGGAGATCTACCGGTATATGGGGCTCTTCCCAACGGATATCGACGGCGACGGCGTTACGGAGCTGCCGGTGCCGGAGGATCTGCTGTCCTCTGGGGACGCGGATCCCGGCTGCCGCATCAACTGGCGGAGCTACGATGCCGCGGGCGTTGGGGCAACCGCCCTCTCTACCTATCACGCCCTGGCTGACGGCTGGTATCTGGAGCTGCCGGAGAACTGGGGGAAGGCGCTCAGCGTCCGGACCGAGGGCGCGGGCACTGACGTCTCCATGGCCTCCTTCGGCTTTGGCAGTGGGGAGGACCGGACCGAGGTCCTGCGGATCTACACCTTCTCCGGCGAGAACCGGGAGACCTTGGCCGCCAAGGGCGGCCGCATCCTCCTGAGCCGGGAGGGCGAGACCATCTACGCTGCTGAGCTGCTGGGCGGCAGCGCCTCCGCTCTGACGGAGGACGCCCTGCGCCAGCGCTTCCACCGAATCACCCGGGTCTGGAACCTGGGCGGAAACTGAGAGAAAGGACGGAAAGGCCCTATGAAAAAGGTATTGGTGCTGGAGGACGAGTCCAGCATCCGAAGCTTCATCGTCATCAACCTGCGCCGGGCCGGGTATGAGGTCATTGAGGCCGAGACCGGCGAGGAGGCCCTGGAAAAGCTGAAGGAGTTCCCGGAGACCCGGGTGGCGCTGCTGGACATCATGCTGCCCGGCATCGACGGCTTTGAGGTCTGCCGCCGCATCCGGGCTACCAACACCCGCATCGGCATCATCATGCTCACCGCCCGCTCCCAGGAGATGGACAAGGTGACGGGTCTTATGACCGGGGCGGACGACTATGTGACCAAGCCCTTCTCCCCGGCGGAGCTTACCGCCCGGGTGGACGCCCTCTTCCGCCGGGCGGGTGGGGACGAGCCCCTGCCTGGGGGCGAGATCCGTCAGCCACCCTTCCTGCTGAACGTCCGTAACCGAACGCTGGAGAAGAACGGCCAGCGGGTGAAGCTCACCCAGGTGGAGTACGCCATCATGAAGTTCTTCATGGAGAACCCCGGCAAAGCCCTCTCCCGGGAGGAGATCCTGGACACCGTCTGGGGCCGGGACTACTTCGGCGAGCTGAAGATCGTGGATGTGAACATCCGCCGCCTTCGCCTGAAGATCGAGGATAACGTCCAGACCCCCACCTTCATCACCACGGTGTGGGGGTATGGGTATAAGTGGGGTGGATAAAACGTCAAGGGGGAGCAGGCTCCCCCTTGAGGATCCCCCACCACCAGTCTGCGGACTGGCGGTCCCGTCCGGAGCGGCTGAGTCAGAGTGGAGATTCCGAAAAGCCCCGTCTCAGCGGCCGGAGGGCACTGAGGCGATGGCAGGCACTCTGCTCGGGCGGCCTTGTCCCGGCTTCGCCGGGGCTGCGGCACTTCGCGAGGAGTCTTTTTCCCGCGCGCATGTCGCCGGGAAAAATGATTTTACGTTTCGGAGGGGAGCCCCCCGCATCCGCGGCTTTTCCGTGAATGCGGATGGGAGCGATGGCCGGCTGCGCGTATGATTTAACCGCCGCAGGCAGCCGAATTCCACACTTGCGTCCGGAGAAGGATGCTTTGCCACGGACACGCCGCGGCGAAACAGGAGTCAGATTCTTTCCGCCCGGCGGCGAAAACCAAAGGGATCGATGCCTGCATCGACCCGCCGCGGCCCCGACCCGTAGAGGGCGGCCTCCGCCCCGCCGCCGCTGACTTTGCAGGGGCTTCCCGCAGAATTTGCAGGGGCGGATCTGCGTGCCCGCCCGCCCCCGCGGGGGACATGGGAGCCGCCATCGGGAAGACGAAAGCACCGCTTACACATTCACAGGAACCGTCGCGCCTGGCGCGGGGAAGGAGGGGCCTTATGGCCAGGGAAGGGAACAACAAAAAGGGCAAGGCCCTGCATATCCGGGGCCTGCGGCAGCGGTGGATGGTGAACTCCGTGGCGCCGGTGGGCGTGCTGCTGATCTTGGTTGTGATCCTGATGGCTGCCGGCGTTTCCGAGTACTACTACGGCAGCATGCGCCGGGGACTGGAGCAGCGGGCCCAGGCCACGGCGGACGCCTTCGGCCGTTACTTCTCCGGCAGCTATACCGAGTACTACCAGCAGGCCACCAACTACGCCGACACCTTTGAGGAGAAGGAGATCATCGAGCTCCAGTTCCTCACCACTGGCGGCAAGATCCTGGTCTCCGCCTCCAACCTCACCACCGGCATGTCCCCGGGCACCGGGGACATCAGCGACGCCGTCCGGCTGGAGCGCATCCAGGCCTTCCGGGGCAAGGACCCCCAGACCCAGGAGAACATCCTCTCCGTCTCCTGCCCCATCGTGACGGACGGCAGGGTGGTGGGGGTTCTCCGGCTGGTGACGGCCCTGCAGAAGGCGGACCGGCAGATCTTCGTCTCGGTCCTGATGGTGGCCGGGGTGGCGGCCCTCTGCATGGCCCTGATACTCATCACGAACCTCATCTTCATCAACAACGTGGTGGAGCCGGTGGCGGTGCTTTCCAGCGCCGCCAAGCGCATCAGCGCCGGGAGCTACGGCACCCAGGTGGAGAACCGGTACAGCGACGAGCTGGGGGAGCTGGTGGACAACATTAACCAGATGTCCCTGAAGATCGGCCAGAACGAGAAGATGAAAAGCGAGTTCATCTCCTCCGTCTCCCATGAGCTGCGGACTCCCCTCACCGCCATCAACGGCTGGGGTGAGACCATCCTGGCAGACCCCACCCACGACCCCGTGCAGATGCGCCGGGGCATCCGCATCATCTTAAATGAGTCACGGCGGCTCTCCACTATGGTGGAGGAGCTGCTGGACTTCTCCAAGATGGAGGACGGGCGCTTCACCTTACAGGTGGAGCCCATGGACCTCCAGGCGGAGTTCGAAGACGCCATCTTCACCTACCGGGAGCTCTTCCGGCAGGAGGATATCGAGCTTCATTACGAGGCCGGGAAGGAGCTGCTGCCGCCGATCTCCGGTGATCCGGAGCGGCTCAAGCAGGTCTTCTGCAATGTGCTGGACAACGCCGCCAAGCACGGCGGCGCCGGCAAGCGCATTGACGCCTCTATCACCGTGGAGGATGGGATGCAGGTCATCCGCATCCGGGATTACGGCCCCGGCATCCCGGAGGGGGACCTGCCTTACGTGAAGCAGAAGTTCTACAAGGGGGCCTCCAAGGCCCGGGGCAGCGGCATCGGCCTTGCCGTCTGCGACGAGATCATCAAGCTCCACGACGGCGGGTTCGAGATCGCAAACGCCCCCGGCGGCGGCTGCATCGTCACCATTCGCCTGCCGGAGCAGGGAGAATAAGTCCCGCAAGTGGGACCAAAAATGATAGAACAGATGTTGCATTTTTACAGGATGCTTGTATACTAAGAAGCAGGAAAGGAACCTTATGGCAGAGAAGAAAAACGGCGGCTTCCGCACCAGCATCGGCGGACAGGCCCTCATCGAGGGCATCCTCATGCGGGGGCCGGAGAAGCAGGCCATCGTGGTCCGGGACCGGGATGGCAAGCTGGTGGAGAAGGTGGAGGAGCTGCGGCTCATCAAGGACCGGTACCCCATCCTGGGGCTGCCCCTGATCCGGGGCACGGTGAACTTCCTGGCGGCCATGGTCAACGGCGTCAAGGCCCTGATGTACTCGGCGGACTTCTACCCGGATGACGAGGCGGCCCAGCCCTCAAAATTTGACCTGTGGCTGGAGAAGCACCTCTCCAGCAAGAAGCTGGAGAGCGCCATCGTGGGCCTCTCCGTGGTGCTGGGGGTGGGCATGTCCATCCTCCTCTTCCTGGTGCTGCCCACCTTCCTGACGGGCGGGGTGCTGCACTTCTTCCCGAACTTCCCCCTCTGGGGCCGGAACGTGATGGAGGGCCTCCTGAAGATCGTCATCTTCCTCCTCTACCTCTTCCTCTGCTCCCGGCTGAAGGACATCCACCGGGTCTTCCAGTACCACGGGGCGGAGCACAAGACCATCTTCTGCTATGAGGCGGGACTCCCCCTGACGGTGGAGAATGTCCGCATCCAGCCCCGGCACCATCCCCGCTGCGGCACCAGCTTCCTCTTTGTGGTGATCTTCGTGTCCATCCTGGTGTCGGCGGTGGTCTTCGGCATCTGGCCCGTCACCAACGTGTGGCTGCGGACTTTGGTACATTTTATCCTTCTGCCCGTGGTGGTGGGTATCACGTATGAGTTCAACCGCTGGGTGGGCCGGACGGACAACGGCCTCACCCGTGTCCTGACGGCTCCCGGTATGTGGATGCAGAACTTCACCACCTTCGAGCCTGACGACTCCATGATCGAGTGCGCCATCCGCTCCCTGGAGCTGGTGATCCCGGAGGAGAAGGGGAAGGATTCCTGGTGAATTCCGGCTGACCGACCCGGGGGCCTGCCGGAATGGCCGAACCTTCCGGCCCCGGGCCGGGAACAAAAATCGACACTTTTTGACAACGGAGCGTAGTATGGCCATCACATATAACGATCTGTACTTAGACATCCGGCGGCAGCTCCGGGCGGCGGGCAGCGGCGATCCCACGCTGGAGGCCCGGGAGCTGGTGGCCTTCGCCTGCGGCAAAACCCGGGAGGAACTCCTCCGGGACGGCCGCCTCTATGTGACGCCGGAGGTGGAGGAGCGGGTGCGCTCCCTGGTGCGGCGGCACCTGGAGGGGGAGCCCACCGCCTACCTCATCGGCGAGTGGGAGTTCTACGGCCTGCCCCTGGATATCTCCCGGGACGTCCTCGTCCCCCGGCCGGATACCGAGGTGCTGGCGGAGCTGGCCATCCGTTTCGTGAGGACGCAG
>CAMBID010000053.1 GCA_945867445.1 uncultured Clostridia bacterium
CGATGTCCACGTCGGACCACTTGGCCAGCTGGTGCTGCACCACGGTCTTGCCGGAGCCGAAGGGGCCGGGAACGGCCGCCGTACCGCCCTTGGCGATGGGGAACATGGTGTCGATGATGCGCTGACCGGAGGACAGGGGCCGCTTGGGAGGATACTTCTTGGCGTAGGGGCGGCCCACACGGACCGGCCACTTCTGCACCATGGTGAGCTCCACGTCCTTCCCCTCCTTGGTCCGGAGAACGGCCATGGTCTCATGGATGGTGTACTGGCCCTTGTCGGCCACCTTCACGATGGTGCCGCTCATTTTCGGGGGCACCATGATCTTATGGAGCACCACGGCGGTCTCCGGCACGGTGCCGATGACGTCGCCGCCCACCACCTCCGTGCCTTCCTGCACCGCGGGTGTAAACTCCCACTTCTTCTCGGGATCCAGGGCAGGGACCTCCACGCCGCGGGTGATACAGGCGCCCACCTTCTCCACAATCTTCTCCAGCGGGCGCTGGATACCGTCGTAGATGCCCTCGATCATGCCGGGCCCCAGTTCCACGCTCATGGGAGCGCCGGTAGTGACCACTTCCGCGCCAGGGCCGAGACCGGAGGTTTCCTCATAGACCTGGATGGAAGCCGAGTCGCCCTTCATGGTCAGGATCTCGCCGATCAGGCGGCGGGGACCCACGCGGACCACGTCGGACATATTGGCGTCCCGCAGCCCGGTGGCGACCACCAGCGGGCCGGAGACCTTCACAACTTTACCGCTCAAATTCGATAACCTTCTTTCATCAGATTCGCAGAAGGAGAGAGAAATTCGCACTTTCAGGGCACGTTCCCGCGCCCGCACGCTCCCCGCAGAAGATCCTTACCCCCCGCAGGGCAAACAAATCATTTTCCCGACGGCGTGTACGTCGGAAAATCCCCGATTCAGCCGCCTTGGGCAGCGTCCGCCAGTGACCGGCGTCACTGGTGAGGGGGATCTCAAGGGGGAACTATAGTCCCCTCTTGCAGTTTACAGGATATCCGCGCCCACAGCCCGCTCGATGGCGCTCTGGATACTGCGCTTCCCAACGCCCAGGGAACCTTCCTTCCCGGGGATCAGGATGATGGCGGGACGCAGGGCGTCCTTATACCGGGCGATGACGTCCTCCAGCTTGACGGCCAGCTGCTCTGTGAGGTAGATCACAGCGCAGTCCTCCCTGGCAAGCTTTTGGATGATCTCCCGGGCCTCCTCCGGCGAGGAGGCGGGGTAGGCGTCCAGGCCCAGCGCCCGGAAGCCCATGACGGACTCCCAGTCGCCGATGACGGCGATCCGATAACTCACTGCCATACTCCGCCCTCCTTACACATAGCTGTTGCGCAGATGGTCCCGGATCTCCATAGGGGTGAGTCCGGCTTTCCGGCCCAGCAGGATGATCCGCAGGTTGGTAAACTCCGTCTCCAGCGCAGCGATATAGTTGATGACCGGAGCCTCGCCGAAGGGGATGAGCTGGGAGTTGGCAAGGTAACTGGTAACGGCGTCATCGCAGCTCTTCTCAAAGCCCTTCACACTGCTGGCCTCCGCCGCGGCCTTGAAGCCGGGGGTCTGGTAAATGGTGGCGAGAGCGCGGCCGTCCCGGCCCTCCACATGCAGGAGCACATCCGTGGAGATGTCGCCGCCCTCGATAAGGGCCTGTGCCAGGAACTCCTTGCTCTTACGCACCCGCAGGCAGCGGACCAGCGTCTGAAGGTTGGCGGCATCGATGCAGTCCCGGACATAGCCCTGCAGGAAGCGGCTGCCGGTGACCTCCGCCACCTGGAGCTCCTCCCGGAAGCGGGCCCGGTCCAGCACCATGTCGCAGAGCTGGGGATCCCGGGTGCTCTCCAGCACCTGTCTGGCCTCCCTGGTGGCCTCCGCCAGTATAGGGGACACCTGCCCCTCCGCTCCCCGGGAGGCAACATAGCGCTTGATCGTCTCCGCAGGGATGCGGCCCAGGTCCGAGAGCATGGAATCCGGAGACGTGTGCATGGCTTCCGCCTTCAGCACAGCCTTTACGTTATGGTAGTCATACTTCATCCGGAAAACATCCAGATACCGGGGGTCGGGCAGGCTCCGCTCCAGGTCTTTCCAGATATTCCGGCGGACGTTGGAGAATGCCTCGTCCAGCTCTTCCGGATCCGCCAGGGAGAAGGCGGGGTAGCCGTACTCCTGCAGGATGCGGGAGACCTCCTCATCGGATTGGGTCTCCAGGAGCTGCTCCATCTTGTCCCGGCTCATGAGGGTGTTCTCCATCCCCCGGATCCGTGCGGAAATGGCCAGGTAGTCGGTATCCTTGATCTTCTTGATCTTGGGTTCTTTGGGCATTTTTGTCCCCCCTTACCCTTCCGGGAACAGGATCTTCGCGACCTCCGAAGCCATGGTCCCCTTCTGGAAGCGCACCAGCGTCTCAAAGGTGCCGTTGACCTCCACGTTGCCGTCCACAAGAAGGAATCCGCCCCGGATGGGACGATCCTCCGGGGAGAGGGTCAGCTTCCCCTTCTCGCCCAGGAGGGCGTTGGCCTGCTTTACCGCCTCGGCGCCCACAGCAGCCTTCCCCTCCGGGAAGTAGACGGTGCCGGTGCCATTAGGCGCGGCCTGGACCAGCATTCTGGCCGTAACGGCGGTATACTGGTCATCCGGCATGGCGCAGAGCTTCTCCAGCGCCAGGTCAAAGGCCTTCCCCACCATCTCCTGCTTGGCGGAGAGCAGCAGCTTGCGCCGGTCCATCTCCGCCGCGTCCACCAGACGGGCCTCCCGGTCGGCCGCGGCCCTGCGGCTGCGGCTTTCCGCCTCGGCGCGGGCCTTGGCGGCCTGGGCCTCGTAGCCCGTGCGGATCTCATCGGCCTTGGCCCGGGCCTTGCCCAGAACGCCGTCGATCTCCGCCTGAACGTCCGCGCCGATGCGTTCAGTAATTCGTTCGATTCCCTTCATAAATGAATCCCCTTTCTGTGGGGTCAGGCGATATTGATGATCATCAGCATGGAAGCCAGCAGGGAGAGGATGGCATAGAACTCCACGGTGATGCAAAGCACCATGCCCTTGGACCAGTCATCGGGCTTCTTGGCCAGGATATTGATGGAGCCAGCGGCCACGCGGCCCTGAGCAATGGCGGAGAAGAGGCCGCCCAGCGCCATGGGAAGGCAGGCCACCAGATACTGCAGCCCTTCCTGCAGAGTAAGGGAGGGATCGCCGCCCAGAAGGCCCATATTGAAGATGGCGAAGAACCAAACCACGAGGCCATAGAGGCCCTGGGTGCCGGGAATGACCTGCAGGATCAGAACCTTACCAAACTTACCGGGATCCTGGCACAAAAGTCCGGTGCCCGCCTCGCCGGCGATACCGGTGCCCTTTGCAGAACCGATGCCGGGAAGAACCGCCGCAAGACCCGCGCCCAGCAGCGCCAGCGCCAAACCGCCGAATGCCTCAAAGAAACCCATAGTAATTTCCTCCTTATACTGTCTCTTAATACTGTTGTTTTACGCTTTTTCAATATCCACGTATTTTGCATTGATCGCCAGGGGACGGAACGGCTTTCCGCCGTCCTCATAGAATTTCCCGAAATACTCCAGACACTGCAAACGCAGGTCATGGACATAGCAGCCCAGCAGGTTCAGCGCGAAGTTGAGCGTGTTTCCTGCGAAAGAAATGACGAGGAAAATCACAAGGCTGCCCGGGATCGCGCCCAGGGTATTGAAGACCTGAGCAATGACGCTGCCAGCCAGCATCAGGGCCATCAGACGGGCATAGGACAGGATATCACCGAAGTATCCGGTCACATGATTATAGATGGAGCCGAAGATCCCCATAATCTTTCCCATGCCCTTCCCTGTAATCAGGGGACCAACAATTACCAGTGCGATGCCTGCGTACAGCACCAGGTTCGTAATGCCCAGCGCCATGCAGCCAATGCCGGCAAACACCACCCACCAGGTAGCCTCCTCAAAAAGGGCATCCAAATACTGGTGCGCCTTGAGCTTGCGGATAAAGCTGATGGCCATGCCGGTAATAATCTGCACAAGGCCCAGACACATTGAACCCAACAGAATCATCAGGGTATCGTTCAGGGGAGTAAACAGGGCCGGCAGGACAAAATTGCCGCCGGTCGTCAGCTTCACCAGCTGGGTCAGGAAATCGCCGAAGAAGCCTCCCGTCAGAGCGCCCATGATAAAGGTGCTGATGCCGCAGAGCGTCGCCAGCCCAAACATGTTGCCCATCGTGCCCTTGGGGTGATACTTTTTGGTGACGAAAAGTCCTGCCAGAATCATCAGCAGGCCGTAGCCCATGTCCGCCAGCATGATGCCGTAAAACAGGATGAAGAACGGCGCCATCAAGGGGTTGGGATCCACATTGTCATAAGCGGGAAGGGAGTACATCTCCGTCACCATATTCAGGGGCTTGGTAAGCCAGTTGTTCTTCAGCTTTACCGGCACCTGGGGAACATCATCCTTCGTGGGATCCGAGGCCTCCCACGCGCATCCCATGCTCTCCAGCAGAGCTTCCACCTGAGGCAGGTTCTCCGCCGGACACCAGCCCTCAAAAAAGGTCACGGTACCGTCGTTCAGCAGGCTCTCATCTCCGGCGGCCAGGGCCTCCTGCGCGCTGAGATGGTCCAGATACAGCTGCAGGGTACCCTTGTCCTTACCGCTGGCGGCCAGCTTCGCGCGGCTTTCCTCCCGCTTTTTGCGGCAGGCCTCCAGCTCCTGGTCAATGGCCTTCAGTGCCTCTGCCGGGGTACCGGAGGGTTCCGGGAGGGTCACGGCGCTGAAGCCGCTCTCCCGCAGGAGGTTCACCGCGTCCTCCTGGGCGGACTTGTGGCAGATCAGCAGCGCATAGCGCTGCTGGCGGTCCTGGCTGACCCCGATGAGTTCCGCCGGGAGTTCCTCTCCGGAGAGCCGGGTGCGAATCCCCTCCAGATCCACTGCCGCGGGAAACACGCAGGGCCGGAATACCACATGGGCGCTCTCCTGGAGCTCCATGGGCATATTCAGATCCTTCCAGGGAAGAAGGGCGTTCTGCCTGGAGAGCAGACGGCTCTCCTCCGCATCTATCCGGGCCAGGGTATCCAGTTCTGTGTGGATGCGGCCCGCTGCCCGGCGGCCCGCCCGAAGGGTATCCTGCTGCAGCAGCTCCTCCTCCGTCACCCGGCGGCGCAGGGAGAAGACGCCCGATTTCTCGGCGGAATACTCCTTCACAGCGGCCAAGGCACTCTGCGCCTCGGACATCTCGACCCGGATCTGCACCTGCCGGGATTCCTTCCGGTCGATCCTGGAGGCCCACTTGGTATCCTCCACCTCCTCGCTGGGCTGGCTGATCTCCACGCAGCCCAGGTGCTGCAGCTGGTGCAGCAATCGCTCCTGATCCGCGGCCATGGCCATCACCCGGAGCTTTTTCATTTTGACAATGGCCATTACTTCACGATCCTTCCAACGATCTCATCCGCCGCGAGTGCCAAGCGCGCCTGGGCTTCCGTTTGAAGCTGCCGGGCACTCTGTTCGGCTTCCGCCCGAATCTTTTCCGACTGCTGGACAGCCCGCGTTTCCGCCTGCTGCAGCAGCTCCTTTCGCTGGGTCTCCATCTCTTCCCGAAGACGGCTCAGCATCGCCTGTCCGTCCCGCTCTGCGTTTATGGTCAGGTTTCTTGCTTCCTGCTCCGCCGCGGCACGGCGGGACACGCCGTCCTGCTCCGCCTTCACTATCATCTCAATGGCTTCCAGGGACATCCTGTGACCTCCTTTCGACAAGAAATCTAACGGTGTCTCAACTCTGCTGAGTATATGTCAAAACTTCCAAAACTGCAAGGCATTTCTTGTAGCTTTCCCCAATTCTCCCTTTCCAACAATTTTGCACGCAAATTTTATTGGAAAACGCCGATACCATTATCAGAATGACTGTAGGTTTTTCCGATTTTCGGCGCTTTTCATGGGATTCCCTTGTGAAATGTTGCGAAATTGTTTTTAAATTAACAGTCATACCGGGATCTGCTCAAAAGCTTTCAAAGCGTTTGATTGCGCGAAGCGCGTCCGGTTTTTATGAGACGGCGCGGCGTGCAGCCTGCATGCCGCGAGTGCGCGGAGCCCACGGGATTTCATACTCCTTCTTGATAAAAAGCTTTAAAAGCTTTTTATAGCGCCGCAGGCGCGTCAAGAACT